>DATIZR010000043.1 GCA_035516965.1 Nitrospirota bacterium | reverse complement strand
GGGGACGCCGAAGGCCTTTGCGTAATCGAACCTGATCCAGCCGCGGCCGAGGTTTACCGGTTCCGCAACAGGCCGGCCCTCACGGACACGTCCGGGAAAGCCGATCGAGACTGCGTCGTAATCCCAGTCCTCGGTCAGTTTCAGTGCTGCGGCCACCATCCGGCGCGGTGTTAACGCAGGCCCTGATGGGAACTTTCGCGGCTCCGTCTTGCCGGTGACAAGGAGCTTAACACTGTTCCCGCCGATGTCGATGACCAGCACCTTCATGTCAAGGCCCTTCTTCAAATGTGTTTGACACGCAGAAACTGCGGGGTATGGCCTCTTACCTTGAGAACCTTCCGCTGGCGGTGAGGCCAAGGAGGAAGATGCTTTCAAGGGCGATCGAGGCCTGCACTTCGCTCGTTTTTTTTCATGAATAACCCTTTATTGTCCTGTGATTAGTTCAGGATCAAATGCTTCATAGATTATATCAGACATTGTTCTCGTTTCTCTTTAAGCCTGATTCATACTTAAGGCTGACATATGTCGAACGCTGTCGTACCAGTGTCCTCCTTGCATAAAAAAGGATCGAATCTCACCTGCAAGAGCTTGAATGAGAGGTCTGGGCGCCTTGGCATCCTCGCTGAACGTTCACCAAGCTTCTTTCCAAAGAATACAGCTTGTTTTCAATTGCTTTCAATTTGACGTTAACAGACCGTAATGATAAACTTTAGCCGTTTCCTTGTTGAATACGTACTCAATACGATGTCCTCTGAGGGATTCCAGCGTCGGATCGGATCCGACGAAACGAGCGGACGGAGCTGAAGCAGGAGGCGCGTGGCGCCGAGGGTATAAAGCAATAGAATGCCTTGGAGGCAGCGGATAGTTACCCTGCAGAAAGGTGGACCGATGCCAGGAAGCATGCTTTCCCGCGTCATAGGCTTCTGGACCGAGGAGCGGAGTCTCACGGTGATGCTTCTGCTCCTGGTGCTCCATCTCTTTATCCTTACCCCGGTGAGATTTCTCAGTCACGTCTTCTCCGTCTTCTCAGTCCTTTTTCTATCCCTTGCGTTGCTTGCCGGATTCCTTACGATGGTGAGGCAGAGGGCGCTTCGCTGGATATGGATTGCCTTCGTCGCCGGGACCATCCTGTTCAAGTCTGCTGCGTTTGTTGTGGAGGCCCCCTGGCTGATCACGGGCGATACGATATTTACCTTTTTCTCCCTATCAGCGCTGGTGTATGTTGTCTTTCTTCAGGTGTCACGCGATGGGCCGGTGACCGCTCACAGGATCCGGGGAGCGATCGCCTTATATCTCTTGATCGCGATGCTCTTCGCCTTCCTCTACAGCCTCGCCGAGGAGCTTGCGCCGGGAGCGTTCAGCATGCCCGGGGGCTGGTCGCGAGCCGCGGCCTCAAGCGGTGAAGCGTTCTATTATTTCAGTATCGTAACGATGACGACAGTCGGGTTCGGTGACATCACGGCTGTCCACCCGCTGGTCCGCTCCCTCGTAATGCTCGAGGCGCTGATCGGACAGCTCTATCCCGCGATTTTGCTCGCGCGGCTGGTCACCCTGGAGATCGAAACGCGGCGTGCTGGAAAGTAAGAAAATTTTCTTAAAGCGGGATGAAAGACTGAAACATGAACATGAATGATACGGATACGATGAATTCCGGAACGGACGCTGACCCGGCAACTCGCCGCAGAAAGCTTCAATGTCACTAATTTTCATCTGAGGTTTGTTCTCCGGTTCCGCGCTCATGTTCCCTCTTGCGAAGGACCTTTCACTCAGTACTTGAACCTGCCTCGTCCTCCTGCACACTGCCGGTAACCCATGCCTTGAGCAGCGTGTAGGTGACCGCAAGAATGACCGGGCCGATGAAGAGGCCGATTATGCCGAAAGCGGTGAGACCGCCGATGACCCCGGTAAAGATTACCAAGAGCGGAAGATCAGCCCCCTTCCTGATAAGGAAGGGCCGTATGACATTGTCAATGGTGCCGGCGATAAGCGAAATAACGAGAAGGATCGTCCCCCATACCGGCTGTCCGGTTGAGTAGAGCCAGATGATCGACGGGATCAGCACCAAGAGTGGTCCGATCTGTGCGATGCAGAGGATCAACATCACCGCAGTCAGCAGGGCCGCAGCGGGCACGCCGGTGATGAACAGTCCGATGGCCCCTATGGCCGCCTGGATGAGCGCGGTGACGACGACGCCCAACACGACGCCCCGCACGGCCTTTGCGGCGAGAATGGCGACCTCCTCACCTTGCTTTCCGGCCAAGCGCCGGGCAAAACGCAGGATCCCTTCCCGGACGACCTCTCCATTCGCAAACAGGATCGCCGCGATGATCGCGGTCAGAAGAAAATGAAGCATCGTTATTCCGAAGCTACCTGCCTTTTCCGCGAACCACTGCAGCGACTTTTGCGCGTACGGCGTCAGCATGGCCGACCGCTCCTCGGGGGTGAGCGCTGCCACCTCCTTCCATCGATCGGCGATCTTCTCACCTTTAAGCGGAATGTGTTTGACCCACTCCGGCGGCATCGGCAGGGGCATCGAATCAAACGATCTGACCTGTGCCGATATGTTTTCAGAATTCCTGACGATCGTAAATATGGCGAATGTTACCGGGACGAGGACAACGAGCAGGATCATCAGCGTCATCACAGTCACGGCGAGTCCCCGCCGGCCGCCAAGCATCGCCTGGAGCTTTAGCAGGACCGGCCATGTGGCTACAGCGATAATGGAAGCCCAGGTAAGGGCTACGAGGAAGGGCTGCAAGATCCAGAAGCTTGATACAATTAGCATCCCGATGAAAAGCACCGCCAGGGTCGTATGGGTGACATCGAGGGAAAAGGGTGTCTTCGCTTTCATGTGCGCGTTCCTCCTTGATGGTTACGATGGCATGGCGGCAGTAAATAGCTTGATCTGCTTAACCGCGCTATTCTGATTGCGTCTTTTGGGACTGCACCGACCAGAGTGGCTGGCGCGGCGTTGTGCAGCGTCGTTTTCACTTGTTGATCCTTCCGCACCGGATAGCCGCAATTGAACGGGTACTGCTTCACGTGCCGGTCTCTCGCAAACCAAGCGTTCATTACCGCAATGATAGCAGAGCCCCGCCTCTTTGACAAACGGGAAATGGCGCACTGTCTCTTCGCTTTACAAATCCGGAAGGCGATGATATGCTTGTCACGACCGTGCGCGGTGGATCCTTTCCCTCCCGGGGGAGTTCATTCTATGCCTGTCCGATGTTGCATCGCCCTTATTGTCACGGTCCTGCCTGTCCTTTTTCTCGCCCCGGGCCTTTCCCGGGCGCAATCCGACCTCCTCGAGGAGAGCGCAGTCACCGTCTCCCTGAACGCGAACGACAACCCAACACCGCATGCTGCCGGCAATGATGCCGAAACGGGTAAGCAGGAAAACGGGTTCTGGGCCTGGCTGTGGAACAGCGTGACCGACGAAGCCCATATAACCGTGGGATATGGCATCCTCGAAACGGACCTTAAGATCAACCGAAAAAGCGACGGAGCTTCTGCCACCATGGCACAGCGGGATACGTCGGCGATCTTCCTGAGCTACAGCACCGCGTCGTCCTTTTTCAAGGATTCGAACTTCGGATATTCGTTCATGGTCAACTACGTTAATTTCGACATGGGAGAACAGGAGATCAGCCGGAATGAGTTCGTCAACCTCGGCACGCACATATCCGGGCAGATGATCTATGCCGTGCCGACGCTGTTCTATCAGTGGGGAGAGCACCGGTACAAGGGAAAATTCGTGAGGCTGGGGGTCGGGGCCGGTCTCGGCGCTGCCACCTATTCGGGCACCGTACAGTTGTCCGGCTCACAGATACCCGGCGAGATAGTTTACACCGCAAACAAATCCTATGCGCCAAGGCTTGCGCTGAGCGATTTTCTCGAGGCCCGGTGGCATCACTTCGGGATCGTCGTGACGTACGCCGCTCCCCGCATCTACGGGGATACGTATGATATCAAGGTGTCGAATTTTTCCGTGAACATCGGATACACGTACTACTTCTGACAGCTGACCTCTGTTTGTAACTGCCCGGCCGAATCCGGCCACTCTGTTGAGCACCCGATACGGTTAAGTGATATAATTGTAATAAATGAAGTTGCAGATTTTCGTATAGTATAATAGAGCGGTTTTTTTACAGATTGTTTTTTTAATGCCCGCAGAGGAAGGATAAATCTATGACGGATCAGAGACAAAATTTACGCCATCCGGTGAAACAGCAAGGCAAGCTTACTTTGACCATCATCCCCTTTGAAAAAGAGGAGAACATTGACATCGTAGCCGATGTAACCAATATCGGCGAAAGAGGATTGGGAATCATTGCGCATGGCACCCTTGAGCCGGGTTATGTCATCATCAAGGACGGGAAAGGCGGGTACACAAACGGAGTGCTCGTGTGGAGCAAAGAACTGGATGATACGACCTGCCATGCCGGGATTCAATTTCTTCCGATGCAACTCAATGCGTCTTGACCTGATTATGGTGTAAAAAGCCCATCTCTGCGGGATGAAGGCAACAAGTGCTACTATCGGTCATTCCCTTTTCATTTCGCTCTATCTGAAGTGTGCGCCTGTCAGTTCCCCGTTGAACGAACCACGCAGGTTTTTTCTTTCCCGATAATAACTCATGATAGCGAGCGCAGCGAAGCAATCCCCCAATGCGTATCTGCCTGATAATTCGAGATTGCCGCGTCGCTCCGCTCCTCGCAATGACAGCAATGGGGACTTTTGCGAAACCATCACTCCTAGATGATGCCCACAAATAGCTGCGAGTCCCATCCCGGGTCAAATCCTCTCGTGACTGGCCGCTTGGATCCTACTCCTCCCAGCTTATCGCCTGAACCGGGCAGGCGTCGATCGCTTCCTGGCAGTTGCACGCCCAGCACTGCTCCGGGCCAATCACGTTCGACTTGTCATCGATCAGCTCGAAAACCTTGGGACAGACCTCGGCGCAGTGGCCGCAGCCGATGCACAGGTCTTCATCTACAACCGGTCTCTTTGACACTGGAATTCACCTCTGACTCGAGTCCTTGGCAACCGCATCGCCGAGGACCGAGTCTGCTCTTTCCCCATCGTATCCTTTTCACTCTTCCTGCCTTTTCGGTTTCACTCAGTATGGCTTGAAGGAAGTTCGCTAAGGCAGAGACATTACGGAATATGATACGTAGCACAGGGACATCCCCGAGCCGGTGAAGAACACCAGACCGTGGGGAACGGTGCCGTCGTAACGCTCCTGTAATATTCGTGTGCTAGAGTGTTTGCCAAGGAGGTGCTCATGACAAGCGTTCTCGTTTCTGTGCAGGGATCAAGAATTCTCCCCGACAATCGCAATCTGGCCTGCCCGTACCGGCCGGCGCATAATTTACTGTGCTCCGCTTCGGTGATGGCGGTGGTCGTCGATAACCGGAAAAAGTCGATCCATTGCGACACGGAAGATTTCGACCGCTGTCCGCTCTTTCTCGCCAAGATATTGCGGGGATGATACAGAAGATAGCAGGCTCCGTTAGCGTCATCAAAAGACACCCTCTCCTGTAACGCAATTGTAACATTACCGTCACATTCCCGTAACACGGTTTTTGTAAACTATGATCGTACGGGGAGGGGCGATTCTCGAATGGGGACTTCCGTCAAGCTCAAGTGTCCGGCATGCAGTTCTGAAGCAGTATACCGCTACGGGCACATCCACACGGGAAAACAGCGCCTCAGATGCGTGATCTGTGGCAGGCAGTTCGTACTCAGCGAGAAGGCATCGCCGCCTGCGAGCCGTCCGATCTGCCCCTCTTGCGGTGAGATCATGCACCTGTACCGGCACGATAAAAAAGTGCTCCGATTCCGGTGTTCCGGGTATCCCGAGTGCAGGACCTATACCTCAGTTCCCGTATAAGGAGGCCAGTCTATGAGTTGTTATGTCCACAATGTTCCGGGCAGGTTGAGGGTAAAGCATCCCTCGTTCAAGAACAAGGCGGTGCATTATGAGGTGCAGAGGTCGCTGGTGGACATGGGGCACGGGATCGGTACGGCGGATTTCAACGCCACGACCGGCAGCCTTCTGATCCACTACGATCCTCGGGAGATCGACCACCAGGACATCCTGCGCAGTCTGGAGCGTGCGGGATTCTATCATCCCGAAAAAGCGGTCACCAACGATCAGGTGATCCACCGGGCCACCGCGACGGCCTTCAGCCTCGTCACCAAGGCGGTGTCAGGCGCATTCATCGACACGGCGCTTCAGGGCACGGGCCTTTCGTTCCTGGCGATTCTGCTCTAACACCGGGTTCGCGGCAATCACTCTCCCGGCGCAACGCCGATTTCACACCATCCCTTCTTTTTTCCAAAAAAGAATGCCGTGATTTTATTCTCCTGAACGATCAGAGATCCCTGCTATGGCCCCTTCTACCATCAATGTCCGATGGCAGTCTTTCATCCCGCAGCACTTCTTTCACCCGTTTCGTGACCAGCGCCGAGAGAAAATACTTGATCCTGGCGGTTTTGCTATAGTGCCGCAGGACCATGGTGTACAGCGTGCTGACGCCTTCCCGGGAAACACGGAGGTTCTTTGCAATGTTATCGACAGCGACCTCATGATGGCGTTCAGACACCCGTTCAAAAAATACTTTTTCGTTCATCGCCTGTCTCCCTTCCCGATGTTTCGCGTTTTACGCCGACCCGCCATCATCCCGGGTTTTGCTGTCACCCGTTAAAAAGCGCTGCATGTGTCGCAGACGACGCCTCTGCTCCGTCAGACTGCTTCTCTTCATACCCCTCCAGGTACACGTCTGCAAATCCGAATCTGGACTTTAATTCACGCTTCATGGCCTTCATCGTCTCGCGGTAATGGTTGAGCGTCCCGTCCATCCTGATCCGCGCCACCAGGATGATTCTCTCCGGTGTGAGCCCCCAGACATGCATCTCCTTCACTATCCGAATCCCGGGAAACCGCAGGCGCAGGAAGGCCTCCACGTCATCGATGTCAATGCCGGCCGGGCTCCCTTCCATGAGGATGTGTATGCTGTCCTTGATCAGGAAATAGGTCGGATACGCGGCGAGGCAGCCGATCAGAACGCCCGCAAGGGGATCGACGATCCACAGGCTCGTTGCACGGATGATAAGGGCGGAGCCGATGACGCCGACCGAGCCGAGCGTGTCGTTCAGGATGAGGAGGAGCGCCCCCTTGATGTTCACGTCCTTCGAATATTTCCAGAGCCGCACCAGGCCGAAGGCGTTCGCAACGAGGCCCAGGACGGCGATGATCAGGACCTTATCGGCCTCGATCGGCTGGGGGTGCAGTATCTTCTGGAAGGCCTCTACGAACACGTAGAACAGGATGAATCCGACGAGCATGCCGTTGAACAGCCCGGAAACCACCTTGGCGCGTTCATACCCGAAGGTGTTGTGCTTGTCAGGCATCCTGCGGCTCAGCCTCGTGACCCAGAGCGCGATGATCTGGCCCGATATATTGACCGCCATGAACGACGCGTCAGTGACCAGGGCGATGCTGTGATAATAGAGCCCGCCGATCAACTCCACGAAGAAGTAGGCAACCGTCACTGCCAGTACGAGCGTCTGTCCTTGATCTGATGTCCTGACTTCAGCCATTGTTCAGATACCCCCGCTCACCGGCAATTTCACACCGCGTTCTGCCATCAGCCTTTAAGAAGTGCCGCCTTGTCCGTCATCTCCCACGGCAGACCGATGTCCATGCGCCCCACATGACCATAGGCGGCGAGCCTGCGGTAAAACCCTCCCTTGATCTGCGAGGGCAGCCGCCGCAGATTGAACTGGCGGATGATGCCGGCCGGCCGGAAATCAAAATGCCGCTCCAGCAGCTCCGATATCTTGAGGTCGGGGATGGTCCCCGTTCCGAAGGTCTCCACCTGGACGCTCACGGGCCGCGCGATGCCGATGGTATAGCTGAGCTGCACCTCGCAGGAGGCGGCGAGTCCGGCCGCAACGACGTTCTTCGCGGCGTAGCGGGCAACATAGGCGCCGACGCGGTCGATCCTCGAGGGGTCCTTGCCGCAGAGCGCGGCGCCGCTGTGGCGGGAATACTCCCCGTAGGTATCGATGGCATTCTTCCTGCCCGTGAGCCCCGAGTGGATCGAGGGGCCCCCATGGATGAAGGGACCATCGGGGTTGACGAAGATCCTGGTGCGGTCATCGGGCCTGATCTCCTCGTCCTGGAACACCGGCCGAATGATCGACTCCATGACGTCGTCGTACAATTGCCTGGCGTCCGGCCCGCCTTTTTCAGGCGGCTTGTTCTGGCTTGCGATGACCGTGATGCTGTGGATACGGCACGGTTTGCCGCCGCAATATTCCACGCCGACCTGGGTCTTGCCGTCAGGCGCCAGGTCGCTCAGGGTTTTCTGGAGCCTTACGGACGTCAGTTTCCGGGCGAGCTTGTGCGCGAGCCAGATCGGAAGCGGCATGAACGCCGATGTCTGGTTGCAGGCGAACCCGAACACCGTCACCTGGTTCCTCGCGGTGATGAGATCGATCTCATCCTCGGAGAGCGACTGCTCATCGATGTTTCGCCGGTCGGCGCTGGAAATCTCCCGCAGGCTCGTGATGATGCTGCAGGTCTTTGCGTTGAACGCCTTCTGGTCGTAGCCGATCTGGCCGATCATCTGGCGGGCGACTTGTCCGAAATCGACACGGACCGGCGTAGCAAACCGGGCTGCAATGAATATGATGGCTGTTGCAACGGCGCATTCAGAGATGATCTGGGCGTAAGGGTCCTGCTGAAGCACGTGGTCAACGATGGCATCACTGATGAGGTCGCACAGCTTGTCAGGATGGCCTTCGGTCACCGATTCCGAGGTGAACATGAAGTCTTTTTTCATTTGACCCTCTCCGCACGATGCCAGCTCAGGTAGCCGCGACAATTTGATTCCCGTTCAATACCGGAACCGGGACCGTTGTACTGCCGTTCAGCACCAAAGGCGGAGCAGCTATCTTTTTTGTCGCTTCGTTGATGAGCAGAGGCGCGACAGCGGTCCCGATCGAAATTGCCAGGTCAAAGGGATTCAGCGGGCCCATACCCAGGAAGCTCCGGAGGCCCGGGACGAACAGGGTGAGCGATTGCACCCCGAGCGAGCCGACCAGGGCGACGGTAAGATAGTTGTTCGGTTCGAGCCGGTTGGCGTCAAAGATGCTGTGGGTCTCGGAACGGTGGCTGATGGCGTGCAGGAGCCCTGCTGTGACAAAGTTCGTGAAGGCCATCGAGCTGGCCTGGGGCCCCTGCCCGTAGCGCAGGACACCGTAGCCGTACGCAGCCAGCGTCCCTGCTGAGATGGTGGAGGCCTCGAAGAGGAGCCTCTTATAGTCCGACGGATTGATGAGCTGTTCTTCGGGACTCCGCGGAGGCCGCAGGAGCACATCCGGCTCCGGCGGTTCCTGGGCAAGGGCAATGCCGGGGAAGATGTCCGAGATCATGTTGATCCAGAGAAGCTGCATGACGTTGAAAGGCTGTCCCATGCCGGCAGCAAGCGAGGTGAACATGATCATGATCTCGCTCGTGTTCTTCGAGAGCATGTACCGGACCGATTTTCGCAGATTGTTGTAGATCGTCCGACCCTGGCTTATGGCCACGACCATGGTCTCCAGGTTGTCGTCCTCCAGCACGACGTCGGCCACCTCCCGCGCCACGTCGGTCCCCGTGTGTCCCATGGCAATCCCGATATCGGCAGCCTTGAGCGCCGGTCCGTCGTTGATGCCGTCGCCGGTCATGCCAATGACCTTTCCTGCCGACTGGAGCGCCTGGACGATCTGGAGCTTGTTGGCCGGGCTCACACGGGCGAAGACATGGACGCGCCCGGCAAGTGCCTTCATGACCTCGGGCTCAAGCTGGTTAAGGTTGGTCGAGTCCAGGATCTCGAGTTCCTCGTCCTTGCTCAGATTGAGCTCCTTGCCGATCGCATAGGCCGTGGGGCTCTGGTCCCCGGTGATCATGACCGTATCGATCCCGGCACGGTGGAACTCGCCGATGAGATTCTTGACGCCGCTCCTGACCACATCCGCCATGCCGACGAGGCCGACCCAGATAAGCCCCTGTTGGATGATCTCATCGCTGCGAAGGGTGTCTCCATTGGTGACGGCGTACGCAACAGCGAGCACGCGGAGCGCTTCGCCGGCCATCCGTTCATTATCCGCTTCGAAGACCGTACGGGCGTTGTCGTCCAGTTCCAGCTGGCGGCCGTCCTTGATGTACCATTTGCAGAGTGACAGCACGTCGGTGGGACTGCCCTTGAGAGCCATAAGCCGCTGTTGTTCATTCGAACGGTGTACGGTGCTCATGTAGTGCCGGTCTTCCGAACGGTGGTTCAGCTTCGCGATGGGGTGCTGGGCCCGAAGCGAGTTGACATCGACGCCGGAGCTGAGCGCAATGTTCACCAGTGCGTTCTCCGTCGAAGACCCGTCGACGATGTAATCCCCTTCCTGTCCCGACACCATCGACTCATTACAGAGCACCGACAGATGGAGCAGACGGAGGAGATCCTCGTTCGTATAGGGATTGATGCTTTTCCCGTCCAAACTGATCCTGCCCTCAACAACATCGAGCCGGCGCATGCCGGTATGGATCCGGACCACCGACATCCTGTTCATGGTGATGGTGCCGGTCTTGTCAAGACAGATGGTCTCGACCGAACCGAGCGTCTCGACGGCGTCAAGGTGACGGATGAGCACGTTCATGCCTCTCATACGCTTGATGCCCAGCGCGAGGGTCGTCGTCGTAACGGTCGGAAGCCCCTCGGGCACGGCGGCCACGGCAAGGGCGATGGAGGTCTTGAGCATCTGGAGAAAACCGTAGCCTCGCAGGATTCCAACGATGAACACGATGCCGCAGACGATGCAGGTGATGTACACGAGCTGGACCCCCAGGTGGTCCATCTGCCGTTCCAAAGGCGTGTCGGGCGGCCGCGCGTCTCCGACCATGGTTTGGATCCTTCCGACCTCGGTGAACCCTCCGGTCGCGACCGCGACTGCCAGCCCCTGCCCTCCCGTGACGAGCGTCCCCATGTAGACCATGTTGACGCGGTCTCCGAGGGGGAGATCAAGCTCCTGGAGCACGTCCGTTTTCTTGATAACCGGCATGCTCTCTCCCGTCAGGACCGACTCGTCGATGCTGAGGTGCTTCGCCTCGATGAGCCGCGCGTCGGCGGAGATGTAGCTTCCCGGCCTCAGCACGAGTAGATCGCCGGGCACGATCTCCCGCGCGTCGACCGTGACCGCGGCGCCTTCGCGGATCACCGTTGCGGTCGGCTGCACAAGGCTTTTCAGCCCGTGGATGATCTTCTCGGTCTGGCTCTCGGTATAATACCCGATCGAGGCGTTGATGACGACAACGCCGCCGATCACGACGGCGTCAGCGAACCCGCCGGTGGCCACCGAGATGCCGGCTGCAACGCCGAGAAGGGCCACGGGAAGCGACTTGAACTGGTCGAAGAAGATGCTCCACCCGGAGCGGGGGACCGCTTCAGGAAGTATGTTGGGGCCGTACTGCCTGAAGCGCTGCTTTACCGATTCATGGGACAAGCCCCTGGAGGCGTGCGTGTCCCAGTAGCCCAGGACGTCCTCGCGCCGTTTGCAGTGCCACGGCTCGTCGGGCTGGTCCTCGGCATTGACCACCTGCTGCCGCACCTCTCGCCTGCTCGGCACTTCCCGGGCGGGATCCGGACGCGAAGCCGGAACACCGCTCGCAACCGTATGCCGCTGCGGACGAACACGGGGAGCACCGACAGCGCCCCTCGGTTCGCTTCCTGCCGTCGGGCCACCGCCACTGCGTACGGATTCAGTCTCAGCGACGATCACCTGTACCAGCGCCGCGATCTCCGGAACGTGGAAGCCATTCCCGGACCCGGACTCGTACAGAACAAGGACATTGCCGGTAAGCGTACTTGCGGAAACGCTCAGGATCCATGCCTGCTGCACGAGACGCTGCTCGAGCTGCTGCTTCAGCGGCTCCGACCGGTACAGCCCCGCCACTTTGAGACGAATTCTCCCCTTGACCGCGTTATGAATTGCTTCGACCACGTGATCCAATCCCCCTCGTCAATTACGATACGGGCTGCGAATGCTTGTTCAGGAACGACCGTGCTCAGGCTGACTTGACCTTCGGCAGGGCTGTATTCGCAACTTCCTTGACGCCCTCCACCACGCCGACCAGCATGTCCTTGACCGCCTTGACCGCCGTGTTCCCGATGGTTGCAGCCGCATCAATGGCTCCGGTGACCGCGACCTTCGCGACTTCTTCGGCGTTGCCGCCGATTTCCTTCGTTGCCTCGATCACGCCGTCCACGGCCCGGCGGGCCACCATGGCCACATCGGCTCCCACATCCGCCGCTCCCTTGACAGCTCCCTTCACGGTCTGGCCCGCGACGGAAATAACATCGCCGCCCACGTCGCTCACGCCCATGATCACCCCCTTGGCAACGCTCTTGGTGCTCAGGATCAGCCCCGTGCCTACTTCCTCAGTCGCCTGGATGGCGCCCTTGACCACATCCCTGGTCACTGTCACCGCTTCTCCCGCCACCGAACCCGTCGCGCGCAGCGTATTCGACACGGTGTTGCGCACGAGGCTCACGATCTCCGCTTCGATCTCGTTGATGCCCTTAAGGCTGCTGACAACGCCTTCTTTCACGGTCGTCCCGGCCGTTCCGACGCTTTCCGACCAAGCGCCCGTGGTCCCGCTCCCTGTGGTTTCTTCGCTTGCCATTTCAATACCTCCCTCCTGGTGAATGGTTGTCGATCCAATCGCCGCTCCGGAATCCGGCGCTTCCCCTGTCCTCGTCTTCGGCCGCGGCTTCACGGCCTCCTTTTTTAATGCAGCGTGTTTGTGTTCAGTCATGACATTGCTCCTCTCCGCGGCCGGAATCCGGCGCGCATTTGCGCTGATCAGCATACCCGATTCAGCAGCATCTCCAACACGTACGTACCTATGGTCTGTGGAAAAGGGTATAACCGGTGAGTTTCAAAAACAGGTCAGGCAGAAACCCGCTGTCAAAGCTCATTGATCCGTCTCTTTTGTCTTCGTAACCAAATTGAACGCATACCAGAAGGCGGCGAACCACGGGAGCGCGCCGGCACTTCCTTCGAGGATCTGGATCGAACCGGCGCCGATCAGCGCCACGATCGCGACGCCGCTCAGGTCCATCTCGCCGCCCGTCAACTTTCTGATCTGCTGATCAGCGTTCTTGAATGTCTCCCGCACGTCCCTTCGGAAATTCGCGGGATCCGGTTTCAAGGCACGACCGGGCTCTCGCACCACGAATAGGTCCTTTGAGCGGGCAAAATCCAGGATGGCGACACTTGTTGTCCGGTGCAGAAAGAGCAGGCTTCCTGTTGCCGCATTCGTATCAACCGTTTCTACCCCGGGACAGGCTGCGCACTTCTCACCGCAGGCACCGAGCGCAGCCGGATTCCCTTTGAGCGCGGGAATCCTGACCCTGAACCGCCCCGGCGAGCTGTAGGCGATGAATGCTTCGGGAGGCATGGTCACCCCGCTGACTCACTGCCCGGCTGCGGCGGAATGGCTGCTGCCGCGCCGGTCACGCCCGCTACTGCTGCGGCTTGGGACTCGGCAAGCTCCGACTTCGCCTCGGCAACGATGTCCTCGGTGATCTCGGCGATCTCCGCGAAGGTCTCCTTGCCCCGTTCAAAGAGCTGAATCCCCCCTTTTATAGCGGCCTTTGCAAGGGGCTTCGCCACGTTCGCAAAGAGCGGGACCACGATGGGAGCCAGGATCGCGGCACCGATGCCGATCGCAAGACCGGTAGCTAGATTTCCCTTCAATCCGTCTTCCAACAGAGCCATAAGTTCTCTCTCCTTTCAATTCAACACACCCATTTTTTTCAATTACTCAATTGAATTGTAGTTCGTTGATGACTCTGTGTCCATCGGCTTTTTCATTACTTTCCTACTAATACAAAATCATTACAAATATGATGCTTCTAAAGTATGGAATTGTTAATGGCGAGATGATCTCTTCAACCAGGTTCATAGACCACCCATACTTGAGCCTATAAAGCAGGTTCAGTCATTAGAATGTGACCTTTACGCCTGCGAGGCCGGTTAAAGCTCAAACGTTGCGAGAAGGATAACCGGACGAAAAGTCAAATGTCCAGGCAAGCATCTCAGCCTCCAACAGCATCACATTCAACATCCCCAGACCCGTCCACGATCCCAAAGGGCACAACAGCCCCTTTTTCATAGCTTAAGCGATCTCCCCCTCCTGTGCACGTACGATGATCAATGTATTAACTTAACGGATTGTCGATCTCCCCCCTCCATATAAATTTAATTTTGTAACATGCATGTAATAAAACAGTGGCATGATGGAATCAGCCAAATGATTCCGACGGTGTCCGTTCAGCTTGTCCGCGATGTATGAAATACTTCACAAAGATCATCGACGTCATGATCAAGTTCATGGTCCCGATCGTTATTATTGCCCTCATGATGGGGCTCGCGAGGGTCATCCTTGACCTGCGCGCCGTGTTCGGGAGCCGGACCATTGCATCGGCCTTCGACCTGATGGTGACCAACATCCTTTCGATGTTCATCGCCATCGAGCTGCTCCGCAGCATCATAGAGTACTTTGCCGTGCACCGGCTCAAGATAACGTTCATCACCGACGCGGCACTCGTATTCGTGCTCCGCGAGATCATGATCGGGCTCTACGAGCGCAGTCTGGAAAGGGGCATGATCATCGCGCTCGCGGCCCTGATCCTCGTGATCGGCGTCATCAGGACCCTGGCTGTCGTCTTCTCGCCGGAAAAATATCAGGAAACGGAAGGAACCCCTCATGGATAACGGCATGAACAAGAATAAGACAAATAAAATCGAGGAGATACTTCTTTGCTTCATTTCCGTCGCGGGACTTCTCCTTATGGTGCTCCACTGGAAGTAGGAAAAGGAAGACAAAGACCCCATGCAGGAAAATCAGAAAAAAAAGATCTTTCCCCCGGATTTTCAATGGGGCGTCGCCACCTCGGCATTCCAGCTCGAAGGCGCGCCCGACGCGGACTGGACGACGTGGGACCCGGTGCTGGTGACCAAGCCGGACATCACCGACCATTACCGTCTGTTCCGGCAGGACCTGGAGCTTCTGAAGGAGCTGGGGGTCAATGCATACCGGTTCTCCCTGGAATGGAGCAGGATCCAGCCCCGCCCCGACACGTGGAACGAAGAGGCCATCGGGCACTACCAGGAGATCATCGACATCATCCGAAGCTACAACATCGAACCCATGGTCACCCTCCATCATTTCACGCACCCGAAATGGTTCATGGAGCGGACGCCCTGGCACCGGTCCCTGTCGATCGAAAAGTTCCTCCGCTATACCGAAGCGATGGCCTCGGCCCTAAAGGGGGTCCGGTACTGGATCACGTTCAATGAGCCCTACGTGATCCTGCTCGGCGGCTACCTGGAGGGCTGCACGCCTCCCGGCATGCGGGACGTGCCCCGTTCGCTCCTCGCCCTGAAGAACATCTTCACGTCCCATGGAAAGGCCTATGACATCATTCATCGCTACGTTCCCGATGCGCAGGTGAGCATCGCGCACAATATGTCGGTGTTCGCGCCCTGGAAGCGTTGGAACCCGCTCGACCGGCTGCTCAAAAAATCGGCCAATTTCTTCTACAACCACTCCATCATCAATGCCTTCCAGACAGGCGTCTTCGTCATCAAGTTCCCCTTCTACCGTCCCGTGGAGATCGAGATCCCCATCCGGGGCAAGCTCGACTTTTTCGGCGTCAATTACTACACGAGGATCCATTTGCGTTTCAACCCCTTCAAGAAGATGGGCGTCGAGCTCCGTCACATGGACATTGACGGTAACGGGCTCACCAAGCTGGGCTGGGAGATCCATCCGCGCGGGCTCGAAAAGGTCCTGCGCTATGCGTCCCGCCTGAACCTCCCGCTCTACGTCACGGAGAACGGCATTGCCACGCACGACACCGAAGAAAAGGTCAAGTACATGAAGAAGCACGTGGACGTCGTCGAGCGCTGCCTCCGGGACGGGCTGAACGTCAAGGGGTACTTCTACTGGACCCTGATCGACAATTATGAATGGCTGCAGGGCCTCGACGCCCGTTTCGGGCTCTACAAGGTAGACTTCGAGACTCTCCAGCGCACCCCCACCTATGCCGCGACCTATTATGCATACCTCATCCAAAGCCGTTCATCGATGTAATGGAAACTTCATGCTCCGGTAATCCCCGCGTAACAATCGAAGGGTATGATCACGCAGTACAAAGCTCAAGCTGCGTCCGATGGCAGTGCATCCTGCATCCGTATCACGGAGGAGGTATCGTATGAACAATACCATTGTCATAAAGATAGAAAGCGGCGTAGTCGCCGACGTCTATGTCAGCGAGCCGGCGGACATCATCGTCGTAGACCATGACATGATCGAGGGGGGCGAATCGTTCGAGCAGCGCGTGCTCAAATCCGTATTTTCCCATCGCTCTGAAAAATGCGTGATCCCCGATCACGTCGATGCGCTGGTCACCTCGCTGGTGCTGGAATGCAAGCGGCCCCTCGACGGACAGGACCTTGTCCTCGTGGACCAGCCTGCTGGCGCTGCGGCATGACCGCCGGATAAGCGGAACCTGTAACAGAATATTCATAATTCCGTAACATTCCCGTAATGGTAGAAAAGTATGATAGAACTCAATGATGCTGTGTGATTTTCATATCCACACGTCTTTTTCCGACGGTTCCCTAGAGCTGGGAAAGACCGTCGACCTTTTCGGCCAGGCGGGCTTCGACGTCATCGCCATCACAGACCACGTCGTAAACGGCGACAACGCAATCGGCAAGGTCACCCGCAGGTTCAACCTTTCGGTGCGCGGCGATACCTTCGACGACTACCTGGCCGCGGTTAAGGACGAGGCGAAGCGGGCGTGGGAGAAATACGGGATGCTCGTGATCCCTGGCGTTGAGATCAGCAAAAACTATTTTTCAAAAGAAGAATCCGCCCATTTCCTCCTCCTGGACATCAAGGAATTCATCCCCGCCTGCATGAGTTGCGAAGACATTTTTGAAGAGGCGAAGCGGCAGGACTCGCTGGTCGTGGCATGCCATCCGCACCACACTCCCGACCCCATGAACCCCGACACGCTGTACCTCTGGAACAACCGGGACAAATACGCCAAGTACATCGACGCCTGGGAGATCGCGAACCGGGACGACGTGTTCAACGTGATCAGCCTGAAAAAATATCCCTACATCGCGAACAGCGATTTTCACAAGGCCCGCCACCTGTACTCGTGGAAGACTATGTTGAACTGCGAGAAGGATGTGGAATCGGTGAAAAACTGCATCAAGCACAACCGGGGCGTGGCCATCACGCTCTTTCGGAACTGACCGGACAAAGGACGCGAGGCACTGTCAAATGTTTCATGAAACAGATGAGACTGAACATGAAACCACAGAGAGCACGGAGCAGTGCTCTGTGTTCTCAACTGACTCAAAAAGTTTTTCCTTGAAAACAGGAAGAATTGAAATGCAGAAAACGGATTTAAACGTCGTAGTAAGAGAGCACAGAGGGCGAGGCTATAGAAAGCCTGAATCATTTTGAGATCTAATAATTTCTCTGTGTACTCTGTGGTTAATTCTTGACTATACGGTACGCGACGACAGGAGGTATGCCATGACACTGTTTCTGATCTGCGCAGCAATCTCTCTCATCGGGATCGTGCTTACCCTGCTCCAGGCGTGGTCGGCACACACGCTCATCAGGAAGGACAGGACAACGACAGGCCCGCAGCCGCCCCTATCGATCCTGAAGCCGCTCCGCGGCATCGACGACAATCTATTCGACAACCTCGCGAGCTTCTGCACGCAGGACTATCCTGAATACGAGGTCCTTTTCGCCCTGCAGGACCGGAACGATGCGGCTTACAAGGTGGCATGCAAGGTCCAGGAAAAATATCCCGACCGCGACATCACCATCGTTGTGGAACGCTGCAACGTGGGGCTGAACCCGAAGATCAACAACCTGATCCCCGCATACCGCAAAAGCCGCCATCCCTACATCCTGATCAGCGACAGCAACGTGCTGGTAGGGCCCGACTATCTCCGCGAGATCGCAAGCCACACGAAGGACGCCGACGTGGGGCTCGTGAGCAGCCTCATCCGGGGCGTCGGCGGCCGCACGTTCGGAGCGATTCTCGAGAACCTGCACCTGAACTCCTTCATAATCGGGAGCGTCAGCTTTCTCGACCGGTTCCTCGGCATGTCCTGCGTCATCGGGAAATCCATGCTGATGAAAAAGAGCGACTTCGAGGCCCTGGGAGGGTTCCCGGCGTTCAAGGATATTCTGGCCGAGGATTTCATCATCGGCAGGGAAATGAGCAGGGCCGGCAAAAAGGTCGCCCTTTCGAACTACCTGATCAACAACGTCAACGAATACTGGGACGTCAAGCGCTTCCTGAACCGGCATACCCGTTGGGGAAAGCTCCGCTGGAGGATCGGCGGCCTCAAGTATTTCTCTGAGATCCTCGCAAACCCGATCTTCGTCGCTTCCCTGCCAATCCTCTTCACCGGGCCATCGAGAATGACGCTTTCCTTCGCGGCGCTCGTCAGCCTCGTCAAGATGTTCGCTGATTCGTTCATGGGGAGAAGCATCCGGACGCAGGTGCCTGCCGCTTCGGGAACGAATT
The DNA here is from genome assembly GCA_035516965.1 of Nitrospirota bacterium. Lineage (NCBI taxonomy): Bacteria > Pseudomonadati > Nitrospirota > Nitrospirota bacterium. The sequence goes on along the minus strand of DATIZR010000043.1, from coordinate 75,901 downwards.
CGCTCCAGTACGTGCTCGTGCCCATCAAGGACATCATCATCGGGCTGGTCTGGTTCGTGCCGATCGTGAGCGCGACCGTCGTCTGGCGCGGAAACCGCTATCGTATCGGCAGCGACTCGCGGCTGTCGCCTATGCCCGAGAGCGGGGTCTGGTCCTGGGGCTACCGCATGACGGACTATATTCGGGCGCGTCTTGCGTAAGAAAGTCAATATCCACCGCGTTGACACTGAGCCACGGAGAAAGAAAATATCTTTAGACACAGATTTACACTGATCATTTCATGATTCATCTGTTTTAATCACAGGCCATCATTTATTTTCAGTGTCAAAGATCTGGTTTTCCTTCGTGTCTTCATGGTACCCCTGCTGCTCTTTACAATATGAAGGAGTAACTGACATGCTCGAACAAATGGAAACGGACCGGATCTTCACCCTTGCTCCCGACATCAAGGACCCGCTGCAGAAAAAGCTGTTCTCGATGGTAAAGGGACCGATCGAACATGTTCTTGCGTTCCCCCGGCTGAACAAGGCCTATGCCGAAGTTTCGCGGATGAGGGACAAACGGCCCTTTCCAGACAAGGTCCTGGAGCTGCTCGATGTGGCCTATGACCTCAATGACAGAGATCTTGCAAAGCTTCCGGCGTCGGGACCGGCCATCGTTGTGGCGAACCATCCCTATGGCGGGATCGAAGGCGTCATCCTTGCATCCCTCCTCCGTTCCATCCGAAGCGATGTGAAGTTCATGGCAAATTCTCTCCTCGCCTGCATTCCCGAGATGCGAGAGCTGCTTATCGGCGTGAACCCTTTCAAGCAGGACGGCGCGGTGCGCCAGAACTTCAAGCCTATCCGTGAAACGCTGCAGTGGGTTGCAAACGGCGGCTTGCTGGTCGTGTTCCCCGCTGGTGAGGTCTCGCACTTCGACCTCCGGAAAGGAGCGATCACCGATCCCGCCTGGAGCCCGACGATCGCGCGCGTCATCCGGAGGACGGAAGCTCCGGTCCTCCCGATCTTCTTTCTGGGGACGAACAGCCCGGCTTTCCACATGGCGGGAATGGTCCATCCCCTGCTCAGGACCGCGATGCTGCCCAACGAGCTCCTGAACAAAGGCCGCAGGAAGATCCGTGTTCGCGTCGGCGACCTTATCCCCTTCCAGAAATTGGCAGGCATCGAGCAGGATGCGGAGATGATGGAATATCTCCGCATGCGCACCTACATCCTGGAGCACCGGGCCTTGAAAGCGGACGCCATCAGCAACCGACCCGTCCGGCGTAGGATCCCTGCTGCGATCATGACCAGGCCGATCATTCCTCCGCAGCCTCCCCTGGTTCTCGCGGGGGAGGTCAGCCGCCTCGCCCCGAGCCAGACGCTCGCAGAGAGCGGAGATCATCTGGTGATCCAGGCCCGGGCGGAACAGATACCCCATGTACTGCTCGAGATCGGACGTCTCCGGGAGGTCACGTTCCGCGCCGTGGGTGAAGGGACCGGTAACGCCGTGGACCTGGATGGCTTCGATCAGACCTATCTCCATCTCTTCATATGGAACCGCGGGAAGAACGAGGTGGTCGGCGCGTACCGCATCGGCCTCACCGACGAACTCGTAAAGCAGCAGGGTGTCCGGGGCATCTACACGAGCACGCTTTTCCAATACGACGGGGAGTTCCTGAAACGTCTTGGCCCGGCGCTGGAACTGGGCCGCTCCTTTGTCCGCCCCGAATACCAGCGGTCCTATGCGCCTCTCCTCCTGCTCTGGAAGGGGATCGGCAGGTATATCGTGGATAATCCCCATTACCGGACCCTGTTCGGTCCGGTAAGCATCACCGATGAATATCAGGCCCTGTCGCGGCAGTTGATCGTGCGCTTCCTGAAAATGAACCGGTACCGGAACGACATGGCGGAGCTGGTCAAAGCCAGGAGGCCGGTCAGGATCCGGCCGCTCAAGGACTGGGACATGGAGATTGCCATGCGATGCGCAAAGGACGATATCGAGGACATCTCCGGCCTGATCGCCTCGATCGAAAGCGACCAGAAGGGCATCCCCATTCTGCTGAAGCAGTATCTCAAGCTCGGTGGACGGATCATCGGGTTCAATGTGGACCCCGCCTTCGGCAACGTCGTCGACGGTCTGATCATGGTGGATCTTGCCGAAACAGAGCCGAAGATGCTGGAGCGATACCTGGGCAAGGAAGGGTCGCAGCAGTTCCTCGCCTACCATCGGGCAATGCGATCGGAGAACCATGGGCACTGCGCGTGACGGCTCGATCGACGGGTCGCGCCGGGATTCACCGGGAAGCGCACTTCTGGAACGATTGAGCGGGCCGTTTCGAAAGCTGCTCGTTCTCGTACCTGTCGGGATCATCGGCAATATCCTGTACTGCCTGGCCACGACAGACCGGGGGGTTGTTGCTTCGATCGTCCATTTCACCCCCGGGTATCTCCTCCTTGCCGCCCTGCTGAGCGTCGTTCCCTGGTTCACCTGCTCCCTCAGGCTGTTCATCTGGAGCAGGTTTCTCAAGCAACCGCTCGAGTATGGAGAGGCATTCCGGATTGCGGTCACGGCGGATCTGGGAGGCGCTCTAACGCCTCCCCTGGTCGGAGGCAGCGCGGTCAAGATCGGCATGCTGATGAACCGCGGCTACAGCGCCGGGACGTCTTTGTCGCTTCCGGCCCTCGAAAACATGGAAGACGCCCTTTTTTTTCTGGTCATGGTCCCGCTGGCGCTGACGGCTTCTTCATCTTGGGACCTGCCCCAGATCAGCGGCATGCACTTTTTTGCGGTTGGGCACTGGTTGCTTGCCGCGGGGGCAGGCGTACTTGCTGTCGGCGTATTGGCGCTGGTTCTCACAAGACGCGGGATCGGCTTGCGCTGGCCTGTGAGTCTTGACAAGCTCCGGGAGAAGACCCTGACCACGCTCCGGAATTTTCTCATGACCTTCCGGCTGGTCGGGAGCAGGGGGAAAACCGTACTTCTGCTGACCATAGTGCTCACTGCTGTCCAGTGGACCTGCCGCTATTCGATCATTTCCCTGCTGCTCGCCGGCATCGGGGTCCCGGTCCGTCCGGTCCTGTTCATGGTGCTCCAGGTGTTCGTGTTCGCACTGATGACCCTCGTGCCGACACCGGGCGCATCGGGCGGGGCCGAGGTCATTTTTTCGCTCCTGTACAAGCCGTTTCTTCCGGACGGAACGATCGGACTGGCAACGCTGGGCTGGCGATTTTTCACCTTCTACCTCCACCTCCTGCTCGCGGCCGCGCTCTCGGTGCTGCTCTGGTGGCGGCCGGCAAGAACAGGGCAAAAGGCCGGTGAGCAGCAAGAGGCAGCCGGCGAATTGGCCCTGAATGAGGAGTGACACCTGCCTTCGTAAACCGGCGTTGGGCGGGTTTCACACAAATGACCGTGAGAGGAGAATACCCATGAATACGGCTATGAATAATATTCGCTCTATACCGGGGAGTTCCTGTTTGAGCGCGTCGCACGCGGAAGACGCAGTGAATAATGCAGCAGGCGCCCCGCAATCATCGGCCGGGAAATCTTCATGGCTGTGGTCTTCGCTTGTCAGGACCGAGGCCCGCAGAGCAGGCCTCAGCCTGTACGAGATCCTCGGCGTCGCGGAGCTGATGCGCGTGGCCTATGAAAAGGACGAGTTGGAAAGCCTTCAGCAGCGGCTTGCCATCCTCCAGACCGATGCGGCGGAGCTTTCGTCGTCGCTGTCAAACATCATCGAGCTGTCCCGCCTGGAGGCGGAGCCGGTGGAGATGACGATGCAGCGCTTCGACGTCGTGGCGTTGCTCCACGATGTTGCGCAGACGGCCCGGGCCGCCATCGGGCAGAAACCGGTCAGGGTCATGGATGTCCCGGCTCCCCGTCCGGTTTTCTTCGTATCGGACCCCGGGAAGGTGCGACGGATCATGACCGAGCTTGCAAACAATGCCGTCAAGTTCACGGACCGGGGACGGATTGCCCTGATCCTGAACAAGGATGACGACCGGCTGAGGATCACCGTTACGGACACGGGAAAGGGAATGAACCCCGGGCAGATCGCGAACCTGCTGGAACCGGGCGAAGGGCCCACCGGCGAGATCCCTGCAGATGCCCCCCCGGGCATGGGGCTTATGATCGTCAAATATCTTATCGCAGCACTCGAAGGCAGCCTTACCGTCTCGAGCAGGATCGGAGAAGGGACGATCATAGAAGTGACGCTCCCCTGCGGGGAACGGCCTGCCGTCCCTGTAACGATCGGCAGCGGAGAACCGGCCCCCGATCACGGCCGCTGATATCTTATTCAAAGACGCAAGGCGGGGGCTTGACCGACTCCGTGTGCGTCTGGCGCGGCCCGGTCACCTCCTCCCTCCCCGGGATACATCACGGTGACCGGGCCGGCCTGTTGTTCCCCCGCTCCTCGCCTGCTCAGTACCTCCTGCTGTTCGGGCCGTAACCATCAATTGCCAGAAGGACGATGTCGCATGAACGAACGGATACTCATCGTCGAAGACGAAAACGATACCGCCGAGCTTCTCGGCTACAATCTGCAGCGGGCCGGCTACGAGACCCTCCGGGCAAGCACCGGCAAAGAAGCCATCGATGCGGCGCAGCGCCATGCTCCCGGCCTGATCCTGCTCGACATCATGCTGCCCGAGCTGAGCGGCTGGGAAGTCTGCCGTCTCCTGCGGGAAAGCCCGCAGGGGAGATCGATCCCCATCATCATGCTTACCGCGCTCGCCGATGAAGAGGCCCGGATCAAGGGCTTGAGCCTGGGGGCCGACGATTACATCACGAAGCCCTTCTCCGTGCGGGAACTCCTCATGAAGGTCAAGAGGCATATGGAACGGCAGCGGACGATCAGCGACCAGCTACAAAGGCACCAGGAACAGGAAACCTCGATGCGCTACCTGGTGCACGAACTGAAGAACGCGGTGAGCATTATCGGGGGGTTTTCCTCCCTGGCCCTGCAGAAGCAGGACCACGACCGGTATCTCAGATCAATCCGGGCATCGGCGATGCATGCAGACAGTCTGCTCACCGATGCGAACCTTCTCGCGCGGCTGGAACAGGAAGGGGCGGACCTCCCCGTGGAGCCCCTTGACGTTAACGCGGTGATACGGGAAGTGATCGACCTGTTCGTGGACGGCGCCGGGAAGAACGGCGTGGAACTTGAGAGCATCGACTCGGCGCCGCACCTCGTCATGGCGAACGCCACGGCTACACGGCAGGTATTGATGAACCTGGTCTCCAACGCCATAAAGTTCAGCCGAACGAGCGGCAGGGTATGGGTCTTCTGCGAAGAGACGAAGAACGGGATAGACGTTTCCGTGACCGACGAGGGCGCCGGTATTCCCCCTGCCGAGCTGCCGAGGATCTTCGATAAATACTTTCGGGGCGCTCGCAGCGAAAGGGTCAAAGGTGCCGGCCTCGGGCTGTACATTGTCAGGCTCCTGCTGTCGGCCATGGGGGGAACGATCAAGGCGGTCAGCAAGCCGGGCGTGGGCAGCACGTTCACGGCATCCTTCCGGAAAATCGCCGGCCAAGAGACGGAACAGGCAGCGGAGAAGGATAGAAGTGCTCTTCTCACGCACAAATCCGGAGTATAAACTGCGGCACTTGTAGAAATCGAGGCGTGGACAGAGAGAGTATGCTGAGGCCCATCGAAACTTCCTGCCAGGGGGAGACATCGAATCAGAAAAGAGAGGTAAATTCTTTTTTCTCATCACCGCTCAACCAAAATAAGTGATAAATTTAATAGTATTGTAACGGAATTGTAACAATTGCATGGTATAAACCATGCACGAAATGACACAAAATAAAAAGACGGCATATCAGAAGGAGGATCTATATCCATGAAAAGAATCGCAGCATTTGCATTAACCGTTGTTCTGGCCATGGGGGCCGCAGCACATGCAGAGGAGATGTTGAACGGAGCCGGGGCGACCTTCCCCTATCCCGTGTATTCCGCATGGGCGAACGAGTACAACAAGGTATCCGGAACAAAGCTGAACTACCAGTCCATCGGTTCCGGCGGCGGCATCAAGCAGATCACGGAAAGGACCGTCGACTTCGGCGCGTCCGACAAGCCGCTCAAACCTGAAGAGCTCGCCAAGGACAATCTGCTCCAGTTCCCCGCGGTGATCGGCGGTGTCGTGCCGGTGGTCAATATCACCGGGATCAAAGCAGGAGAATTGAAACTCGATTCAGAAGCCTTATGCAAGATCTATCTGGGTGAGATCAGGACCTGGAATGATGCGATCATCAAAAAGATGAACCCGACGGTCAACCTCCCGGGCAGTGAGATCACCGTGGTCCACCGTTCCGACGGTTCAGGGACGACCGCCATCTTCACCGATTATCTGAGCGATGTGTGCCCGGCCTGGAAGGAAAAGGTCGGCTCTGGTACGTCCGTGAGCTGGCCCGCAGGCATCGGCGGCAAGGGGAACGAAGGCGTGGCCAATTATGTTCAGCAGACGGCCAACTCCATCGGCTATGTCGAGTTCGCCTATGCAAAACAGAACAATCTTACCCATACCCTGCTCAAGAACCATGCAGGCACCTTCGTCGCGCCGAGCTTCGAAAGCTTTGAGGACGCCGCCGCAACGGCAAGCTTCGACCCGAAGAAGGATTTCTACCTCTGGCTGAACGATGCCCCGGGCAAAAAATCCTGGCCCATCGCCGGCGCCACGTTCATCCTCCTTGCCAAGGAGAAAAAGGACTCGAACATGAAGGTGGTCAAGTTTTATGACTGGGCATTCAAGAATGGGGATGGCAAGGCAAAGGAACTCATCTATGTTCCCCTTCCCACTTCGCTTAAGGGCAAAATTGAAGCCTACTGGAAATCGAACGGCATCAAGTAAAACTGCTCTTCACAGTACAAAATAGAGTTGAAATATACGGGTCAGGTATATATACTGTCTATACCTGACCCGTCCATTTTTTTACGATGAATACTCAGCAAACGAGAAAGATCCGTTCTTTGGCCATTTTCCCCAAAAAGAATGTTGTCGATCTGTTGTTCTCCTCCCTGACTGCCGTTGCCTCCTTTTCCATCATCATTTTCATCATCGGGATCCTTGTGGTACTCGTCAGGGAGTCGTCGCTGGCCCTCGGGAAGTTCGGGCTGGTGAATTTCCTGACCTCGACCACGTGGAACCCGGTAACACAGATTTTCGGGGCGGCGACCACGATTTACGGCACCTTCGTCACGACCGCCCTTGCCCTGCTTTTCGCCATTCCTACCGCCGTCGGTATCGCGATATTCATCACCGAGATCGCGCCGAATTTCCTCAAAGGCCCCATCGGAATAGCCATAGAACTGCTGGCCGCGATACCGAGCATCATCTACGGCATGTGGGGGCTCTTCACCCTCGCGCCCATCATGTCGAAGTATGTGGAGCCGGCCCTGCAAAGCACCGTCGGAAAACTCCCCTTTCTCGGCTTCCTGTTCAAGGGGAATCCCCTCGGCATCGATCTCCTGACGGCGAGCGTCATTCTCGGCATCATGATCATTCCGTTCACGGCGAGCATTGCACGCGATGCCTTCAATTTGACCCCTGCTGTGATCAAGGAATCGGCCTATGCCATCGGTGCGACACGATGGGAAGTGGTCAAGAATGTTGTCCTCCCCTACTCGAAGCTGGGCGTGTTCGGGGGGGCCGCACTTTCCCTGGGACGGGCATTGGGCGAGACCATGGCCGTAGCGTTCGTGCTCGGGAACAACCACAAGATCGCCACGTCGCTCCTCGACGCGGCATCAACCATCACCGTAAGCCTTGCGAACGAATTCACGGAGGCGGACAGCGACATGTATCTGTCCTCTCTCTATTACCTTGCGCTCGTACTGTTCGTCATGAGCTTCATCATCCTTGCAATATCCAAGTTCTTTCTTTTGAAGGCCGAGAGGAAATATTCGCGGTGAGCATGAACATCGAACGAAAAAGAAAGATCGAGAGCGTCATCGCGCTCGCGATGAGCGGCCTCGCCGCCGCGATCGGTCTTTTCTGGCTCGTGTATATCCTGGCCGACGTCATCATTCACGGCATAGGAGCTCTGCAGCTCAGCCTGTTCTTCAACGACCCCGCTCCCGCGGGCGTCGAGGGAGGCGGCCTCAGGAACGCCTTTGTCGGGCAGTTGATGATCACCGGAGCCGCCACCTTGATCGGGGTCCCCGTCGGCGTCCTGGGCGGAACGTTCCTCGCCGAGTACGCCCGGGGAAGGAAATTCGCCCGGTTCATCAGTATCCTTGCCGATATCATGGTCAGCGTCCCGTCCATTGTCGTGGGCGCCTTCGTCTATGCGATCCTGATACGGCCCTTTCATCATTTCAGCGGCTGGGCCGGGGCGTTCGCGCTTTCGATCATCATGATCCCGGTGGTTCTAAGGACCACCGAGGACATGCTGTCGCTCGTTCCCTGGACGCTGCGTGAAGCGGCGTTTGCCCTGGGGGCCCCCTACTACAAGGTCATCATCCAGGTCGTGTACCGGGGTGCGGCCACGGGGATCCTGACCGGCGTTCTGCTGTCGATCGCCCGTGTCGCCGGAGAAACCGCTCCGCTTCTCTTTACCTCATTCAACAACAACTTTTTTTCCTGGGACATGAATCGGCCCATTGCATCATTGACCGTCACGATCTTTCAGTACGCCATGGGACCCTATAAAAGCTGGCATACTCAGGCGTGGGGTGCGGCATTCGTGATCACCCTGTTCATACTCGCCCTTACGATCATGGGCAGGCTGGCCATTTGGTGGAGGTATAAGCGTTGACGGAAAAGATCGAGATCGAGGTCAAAGACCTGAACTTCTATTATAACGGCGATGTCCATGCCCTGAAAGGCATCTCCCTGCCGATCAAAAAATACCATGTCACGGCGCTCATCGGGCCTTCAGGCTGCGGGAAAACCACGCTCCTCCGCTGCTTCAACCGCATGCACGATCTCTATCCAAGGCACCGGTATGGCGGCGAGATCATCTTCCAGGACAGGAATATCCTCGCGAATGACGTGGATCTCATCAACTTGAGGAGCCGCATCGGCATGGTTTTCCAGAAGCCGACCCCTTTCCCCATGTCCATAGCCGAGAACATAGCCTATGGCCTCAGGCTGAAAGGGGTCCGGAACAAATCTGAACTTATCGGCCGCATCGAACAGGCGCTCAAGCATGCGGCCCTCTGGGAAGAGGTCAGGGACAAGATGAACGCGAATGCATTCGACCTCTCGGGCGGCCAGCAGCAGCGCCTCGTCATCGCGCGCGCCCTTGCCGTAGAACCGGAAGTATTGCTTTTCGACGAACCGACATCGGCGCTCGACCCCATCTCCACGGCAAAGATCGAGGAACTGGTCGTCAAGCTGAAAAAAGACGTCACGATCATCATCGTGACCCATAACATGCAACAGGCCGCCCGGGTGTCGGACATGACCGGCTTCCTGTACATGGGCGAGCTGATCGAGCACGGCACCACGGAGAAGATATTCACCACGCCGGACAAGAAGCAGACCGACGACTACATCACGGGAAGGTTCGGGTAACTGCGGGACCGGCGCCGGAGAACAAGCGCGAAATCGCGCCGCAAAATCATCGAACTCTTCCTGCCGGGGGAACGAGGCGATCGATCGTTGAAGCATATCCGAAATGTTGGGAACAAGGAGATCTTCATGGTTGCTCAAAAAGAACAGGACATTGAAAAACTGAAGGAACAAGTGCTGAAAATGGGCGGGTTCGTCGAGGAAGCCATCCGCAAATCCATCAGGGCGCTGGTGGACCGGGACCGCGACACCGCGATCCAGGTCATCGACAACGACGCCATCGTGAACAATTATGACGTCGAGATCGAAGAAGAGTGCATCCGCTTCCTCGCCATCTGGCAGCCCACGGGCAGCAATCTCCGGTTCGTCACGACGACCATCAAGATCATCACGGACCTTGAGCGCATGGGCGACCTGGCCGTGGACATCTGCGAGCGGTCCATGGAACTGCTCGACGAGCCGCCCCTCAAGCCCTACATCGACATTCCCCGCATGGCCGAGGCGGCCCAGAAGATGCTGAAGGACAGCCTCGATTCCTTCGTGGCCCGGGACGCGGACCTTGCCATGCAGGTCTGCGCTGCAGACGACTTCGTGGACAACCTGAACCAGCAGATATTCAACGAGCTGCTCGTCTTCATGCTGAAGGACCCCAGGAACATCTCGCGCGCAGTGCGGCTTACGTACATCACGAAATACCTGGAGCGGATCGGGGACCATGCGACGAACATCGCCGAGATGGTCGTCTACATGGTCAAGGGCAAGGTGATCCGCCACATGGCTTGTGAAGCCCCCCGTAAGAGCGGGGCCTGAGTCCCGCTCCGCCGCCCGGCCTGTTCCGCCCCCGGCCTCCTTCGTACCGAATGGCCTCCCGCGCCCGCAAACCCATAAATTGTTTGACAAACAGGAGTGCACAAGGTAGAATCCGCTCACTGATTGTAAGCATGGGCTAACATCGGAGCGCCTTTGACCGGGCTTCCCGCATGACCGGCAGTTGTTTCGCAATCGATACCCGAGATGAATTCCCCACTCCCCCATTTCAAGCGGGACGCGTTTCAGGACCTGCTCCTGGCCGCAGTCCTCTTCAGCGCACTGTTCGGCATCCTGCTCGGTAACAGACCCCTCGCCGTGCCCGACGAGGGTCGCTACGTCGAGATCCCCCGTGAAATGGTTTCAAGCGGGGACTATGTCACTCCGCGCCTGAACGGCGTCAAATACTTCGAAAAGCCCGTCCTGTTCTACTGGCTCGAGAGCCTCTCGATCCGGCTCTTCGGCCTCCGGGAATTCACGCTCCGGCTCTGGCCGGCATTGTTCGCCGTCATAGGGTGCCTCGCAGTCTACGCGGGGGGCAGAAGGCTGTACAACCGCAGAACGGGCCTCATCGCCGCGGTAGTGCTTTCCACGAGCATGCTCTACTATGCCCTCAGCCGGGCGATCATCCTCGACATGCCGGTGACGTCCCTGCTCACGCTTGCGCTGCTGTCATTTCTCGTAGGAAGCCGGGAGCCTGCGGGATGGCTGCGCCGTTTGCTTTTGTACGGGTTCTATGTCTTTGCCGCACTGGCTGTCCTCACGAAGGGGCTCATCGGGATCCTTATCCCCGTCTTGGTCATCGGCTCCTGGATCCTCCTGCTGGGCCAGCGGCGCATGCTCCGCGACCTGTATCTTCCGACCGGCATTGCCCTGTTCCTGACGGTCGCGGCTCCGTGGCACATTCTCGTAGACAGGGCGAACCCGGAGTTCTTCAATTTCTATTTTATCCACGAGCACTTTCTTCGCTACCTGACGAAGATCCACAGCCGGTACCAGCCCGCCTGGTTCTTCATCCCGGTGCTCCTCGTCGGCCTGTTTCCCTGGACGGCCTTCCTGATCCAGGCCGTCCGGTTCAACCTGCCGAAATCCTGGCGGGGCCGCCATGAGCACGGCGACGCCCTCTTCCTGCTCCTGTGGGCGGTACTGGTCTTTCTCTTCTTTTCCGCATCCAGTTCCAAACTGGTCCCTTACATCCTGCCGGTCCTCCCACCGCTCGCGCTGCTCATCGGCCGCTATCTTGCGACCGCCTGGACGTCCCGCGAGGCGCCGGAATTCCATTCCGGGATCGCGGCCGTTTCCCTTGCCATGCTCCTGTTCGCCGCGGCCCTGATCGCACTGCCGCTCTTCGTACCGATGCCCCAGGTCCTTGCCCTCGGCAATTATCCGGTGCTGGTCGCCGCGCTCCTCGGGGTCGTCGCCGTCTCCACATGGCTCCTGGACCGGACGCGCGGCATCCGCTGGTCCCTGCCTGCCCTGGCTATCGGCACGGCATTGCTGCTGATCGCCCTGAACGCCGCCGCCGGCCGCGTTCAGGATCATTCCGTCAAGCCCCTTGCCGAGGTCCTGAAGCAGCGGCTCAAGCCCGGAGACGAGGTCGTTTCGTATCTTACCTACTACCAGGACCTGCCGGTATATCTCGAGAGAAGGATCACCGTCGTGGACTGGTCCGGCGAACTCGAGTTCGGCATGAGCATTGAGGATACGAGCGGGTGGATGATCCACAGCGCCGAATTCTGGAAGCGCTGGCAGAAGCCTGCCAGGATCTATATGCTCACGAAGCGGAGCCTGTACGATATCCTCAGGCCGCCCGGCAAGAACAAGATCTACCTTGTCGCGGGAACGGAAGATACGGTCCTGCTGACCAACAGGGAGCCCTGATGAAATACCTGCCGATCATACTGCTCGGGGTACTCCTGAATGCCGCGGCGCAACTCTGCCTGAAGGAAGGCATGCGGCGTATCGGGCATTTTGACTTCGTCTGGTCGAACGTTCTGCCGATCGGGCTCCAGGTCGCCGGCAATCTATTTGTGCTCGCCGGGCTGTTCCTCTACGTCGTGAGCGTCGCAGTCTGGCTCCTGGTGCTTTCGCGGGTGGAAGTGAGCTTTGCCTATCCCCTCCTGAGCGTCGGGTATATCGTGAATGCCGTGGCAGGCTACTACCTGTTCCAGGAGAACCTGTCGCTCACCCGGATCACCGGGATCGTGATCATCTGCGTGGGCGTGTATTTCGTGACGAGAAGCTGAAGTACCGGAGAGCAAGCTGACAGGCATGCAGGCTCATTTTTATTCGATCGTTCTGTGAAGGATTACCATGTCAAGCAACCCAACTGAAGAATTCCTCCCCTTCTCCCGTCCGACGATCAGCCAGGAAGCCATTGACGAGGTGGTGGCCTGTCTCAAATCCGGCTGGATCACGACGGGCCCGCGGGTCAAGCAGTTCGAAGAGGACCTCAAGGCCTACTGTTCGGCGCCCTACGCCCTTGCGCTTTCCTCGGCCACGGCCGGCCTGCACCTGGTGCTGGCTGCGCTGGAACTGAAGCCCGGCGATGAGGTGATCACGACGCCCATGACCTTCGCTGCGACCCTGAACACCATCGTGCTCGCCGGCGGGAAGCCGGTCCTGGTGGATGTCGAGCCGGGGACCTACAACATCGACGTCCGGCAGATCGAGAAGGCCGTTACGAAACGCACGCGGGCCATCATGCCCGTGCATTTCGCGGGTCTGCCCGTGGACCTCGACCCGCTGTATGCGATCGCGAAGATGCACAATCTCCGCGTGATCGAGGACGCGGCCCATGCCATCGGCACGGAGTACCGGGGAAAACGGATCGGCAGTTTCGGCGATGTCCAGGTCTTCAGCTTTCACCCCAACAAGAACATGACCACCGGCGAGGGCGGCTGCGTGATGACCAGTGATGAGAAGATGGCAGGCGACGTGGCCCTGCTCCGCTTCCACGGGATGGACCGCGAAGCCTGGAACCGCTTCGGGAAGAAGGGCAGCCAGCATTACGAGATCATCGCGCCGGGCTTCAAATATAATATGATGGACATGCAGGCGGCCCTCGGCCTGCACCAGCTGAAACAGCTCGACGGCTTCATCAAACGACGCACGGAACTGGCGCTCCGGTACCAGAAGCTGCTCGCCGACTGGACGCAGGTCAGCCTGCCCTCGGCTCCTTCCTATCCGCATCTCCACGCCTGGCACCTCTACACCCCGCTCGTCAATCCCGAACGTGCGGGCATGGACCGGGATGCCTTCATGCAGGGGATGAAGGAGCGCAACGTCGGCACCGGGCTGCACTACCGGGCCGTGCATCTCTATCCCTATTACCGGGAGCGGTTCGGCTTCAAGCGCGGCGATTTCCCGAATGCCGAGGCCGTATCGGACCGCATCGTGAGCCTGCCGCTCTTCCCGCTGATGACCGATGCGGAGCAGGACCGCGTGGTCGCCGCCATGGCCGGCCTGTTCGGGAGGAAAGGGACATGACCAAACCCTACGTGAGCGTCGTTGTCCCCGTGTACAATGAACAGGACAATCTGAACGCGCTCTTTACACGGTTGACGGCCGTCCTGGACAAACTGGGAAAGCCTTATGAGATCCTCTTCACGAACGACGGGAGCCGTGACCGTTCGGGCGAGATGCTGAGGGATTTTCATCTGCAGCGGCCGGCCGAGGTCCGCGTCATCGACTTCAACGGCAATTTCGGGCAGCACATGGCCATCATGGCGGCCTTCGAACGGGTCCGCGGAGACGTCATCGTGACGCTCGACGCCGACCTGCAGAACCCGCCCGAGGAGATCCCCAAACTGCTCGCCGCGTTCGAGGCGGGCCACGACGTGGTCGGCGGCTTTCGCAGGAACCGTCAGGACACCTTTTTCCGGACCTATGCCTCCCGCGTCATCAACGGCATTCGCGCAAAGATCACCAACATCCGCATGAAAGACCAGGGCTGCATGCTCCGGGCATACGGCAGGAACATCGTCGACAACATCGTGGCGAGCGAGGAGACCTCGACCTTCATCCCCGCGCTGGCCTACAGCTTTGCCGCGAAGCCGACCGAGGTCGCGGTCGAGCACGCCCCCCGGGCGGCCGGAGTATCGAAGTACCGGCTCTACGACCTGATCCGCCTGAACTTCGACCTCATGACAGGATTCTCCGTCGTGCCGCTTCAGGTGTTCACGGTCTTCGGCATGGTGGTCTCGATCCTGTCGACGCTCTTCGTGGTCTACCTGTTCATCCGGCGCCTCATGATCGGACCCGAGGCCGAAGGCGTGTTCACCCTCTTTGCAATTCTCTACTTCCTCGTCGGCATCGGCATCATGGGCCTCGGCATCATCGGGGAATATATCGGCAGGATCTACAAGGAGGTGCGGCGACGCCCGCGCTTCGTGATCCGGAAAGTGTACGAAACGATCGATGAATAAACCAAGCATGTTAGTTTTCGCCTATCACGAGGTCGGGTATGAGTGCCTGGACCTCCTGATCCAGAACGACGAGAATGTGCTCGCCGTCATCACGCACAAGGACGACCCGGACGAGGAGATCTGGTTCCGGTCGGTCGCAGGACTAGCCCGCAAATACGGCATCCCGGTCTACACGCCGGAGTCCGTCAACACGCCGGCATGGGTCGAGCAGATCAGGGCCTGGGAGCCGGACCTCCTCTTTTCCTTCTACTACCGGAACATGATCAAGGAGGAGATCCTGAACCTGGCGCCGCTCGGAGCTTTCAACATGCACGGCTCCCTTCTTCCCAAGTACCGGGGCCGGGCGCCGATCAACTGGGCCGTGCTGAACGGAGAAACGGAAACGGGCGTCACCCTTCACCATATGGTCAAACAGGCCGACGCCGGGGACATCGTTGACCAGGAAAAGGTTTCCATCGGGCCCGAGGACACGGCCAAGGACGTTTTTCTGAAGGCCGTCAAGGCGGCGCGCCTGGTGCTCGAGCGACAATTGGGGGCGATCACGTCGGGGACCGCGCCGCGCCGTAAACAGGACGAAGCGCTGGCCTCTTATTTCGGGGGGCGGAAGCCCGAGGACGGCCGCATTGACTGGACGGGGGCCGCGGGGAAAATATATAATCTGATCCGCGCCGTGACCCAACCCTATCCGGGAGCCTTCACGGAGGTCAACGGGAGGAAGCTCATCATCTGGTGGGCAAGGCCGCTTCCCCCCTCGGGAGGCGAACCGGGGCAGGTTCTGTCTGAAGACCCATTCACGGTTGCCACCGGCAGCGGCGCCCTGGAGATCGTCAACTGGGAATGGGAGGACGAAGTCGAGGAAGATGCCGACCGCGAGATGCAGGGGCTCGAGGCGGGGCGGATCCTGGGAAAATAACGGGAAATGAAATGGAGCGGAGCATGGGCCTGAAAATATTGATCCTCGGAGTCAACGGCTTCATCGGCAACAGCCTGACGGAGCACATCCTGAAGAACAAGGATTGGGAAGTCTACGGCATGGATATGTCCACGGACAAGCTCGACCAGTGCCTGGGCCACGAGCGTTTTCGTTTTGTCGAAGGCGACATCACCGTCAACCGCGAATGGATCGAGTACCACGTCAAGAAGTGCGATGTGGTCCTGCCGCTCGTGGCCATCGCCACGCCGGCCACCTACGTCACCGACCCGCTGCGCGTGTTCGAACTAGACTTCGAGGCCAATCTCGACATCGTGAGGAAATGCGTGCGTTACAAAAAGCGCGTCCTCTTCCCGTCCACGTCCGAAGTGTACGGCATGTGCCCCGACCGCGAGTTCGACGAGGAGGCCTCGAACCTCGTGCTCGGCCCGATCAACAAGCCGCGCTGGATCTACTCCTGCTCCAAGCAGCTCATGGACCGCGTGATCCATGCTTATGGCATGAAGGAAGGGCTGAAATACACGCTCTTCCGCCCCTTCAACTGGATCGGCCCGAAGCTGGACAACATCCTCGAGCCCAAGGAGGGCAGCTCGCGCGTGCTCACCCAGTTCATCGGGAACATCCTCCGCGGCAAGGACATCCAGCTCGTGGACGGCGGAGAGCAGCGCAGGAGCTTCACCTATATCGACGACGGCATCGACGCGCTGATCCGGATCATCGAGAACCGGGACAGCGCCGCGGATGGCCGCATCTTCAACATCGGGAACCCATCCAACGACATGTCGATCAGAGAGCTTGCCGAAACGCTGATAGCGCTCATCCGGACCTATCCCCGGTTCGCGAAGCTTGCCGACAGCGTCCGGATCGTGACCGTCCGGTCGAAGGAATACTACGGGGAGGGCTATCAGGACATACTTACCCGCGTGCCGTCGATCCGGAACGCGGAAACCTATCTCGGCTGGAAGCCCACGACGGACCTCAAGACTGCGCTCAGGAAAACTCTGGACTACCACCTCGGCAGGCCGTCTCAAGAGTTGGACGTATAGTCTCGAACGAAATTGCCGAACCGCTGCGGCGCAAAGAGCGCGAAGGTTCACAAATGAACGATCAGCATCCGGTCTTCTTTGCGTCCTTGGCGCCTTCGCGCTAACTATTCTTTAACGTTCATGAACGATCCCCTCCTCGCCATCAAGATCGACGTCGATACCGACCGGGGCACGCGCATCGGCGTGCCCAACCTCCTCGCCCTGTTCGATGAGTTCGGCATCAAGGCCACGTTCCTCTTCTCCCTCGGTCCGGACAATACGGGCCGGGCTATCAAGCGCATCTTCCGCCCGGGGTTCCTGAGCAAGGTGAGCCGCACCAGCGTCGTCTCTACCTACGGCATCCGCACCCTGCTGAACGGCGTTCTGCTGCCGGGACCGCACGTGGGCCGAAGGAACGAGGTCATCATGCGGCTTGCCCGCGACAGGGGCCATGAGGCGGGTATCCACTGCTATGACCATATCCGCTGGCAGGACGGACTTGCGAAGATGAGCCGCGATGAGGTGGAGCGGGAGTTCGGCAGGGCCAGAGCGGAATTCGAACGCGTCTTCGGCGAACCGGCAAGGACCGCCGGGTCGGCGGGTTGGCAGGCGAACGCTTTCAGCCTCGCTGCCTACGATGACGCAGGCCTTCTCTACGCCAGCGATGCCCGGGGCAGCCACCCCTTCTTTCCCCGCGCGGGCGGCTCGGTGTTCAGAACGGTCCAGATCCCCACAACGCTCCCGACGCTGGACGAACTGCTTGGCAGGCCGGAATATCCCGATGAGCGAATCGTCGATCAGTATTGTTCCGTGCTCCGGCCCCGCGTCGTGAACGTGCTCACCATCCATGCCGAACTCGAGGGGATGAAGCAGATAGGCCTTTTTAGGACGCTCCTGCAGCAGTTGAGTATGCGGAGGATCGAGGTCAGGAGGCTGGATGACATCGCCCGCGACCTCCTCCGGGAACCGACCGCAATCCCTGTCTGCGATCTCGTCGACGGCACGATCGAGGGAAGAAGCGGCACCCTTGCGGTCCAGCGCTGCGCAACCTGATAGCCTCCCCGGGAAAGCCCTCTGCCCCTTCTTGAGGCCCAAAAACCAACATTTTTTTTTGACAATCCCCCGCGCTTCCTTTATATTTAATCAGAAGACAGAATTTCCCGTCCGTTTATTCAAACCGAAGGAGCAATCTCAATGATCCCGACCGTGGAGTGGAAGAACGGCATGGTCCGCATGCTGGACCAGACCAGACTGCCGATCGAGGTCGTGTACAACGAATGCAGGGACTATCAGACCGTGGCGCAGGGCATCCGGGAACTCTGGGTGCGCGGCGCACCTGCCATCGGCGTCTCGGCCGCCATGGGCCTCGCGCTTGGGGCTCGACAGATCACTGCCGCCTCGTTTAACGAGTTCTGGCCGAAGTTCGAGGAGATCTGCAAGTTCATGGCGGCAACGAGGCCCACGGCCGTGAACCTGTTCTGGGCCATCGAGCGGATCCGGACGTTCGTGCAGGCCAACCGGGACAAAAGCCTCGAGGAGATCAGGGACCTGCTCGTGCAGGAGTCCCAGCGCATGCTCGACGAGGACATCGAGACGAACAGGCGCATGGGTGGCTACGGGTCGGTCTTCGTTTCCGACGATGACAACATCATCACCCATTGCAACGCTGGCTCCATTGCGACCGCGGGGTACGGCACGGCCGAGGGCGTGATGCGGGCCGCCGTGGAGGAGGGGAAGAAGATCCACGTCTACGTCGACGAGACGCGTCCCGTGCTCCAGGGCGCTCGCCTGACCGCCTGGGAGTTGATGCAGGAAAAGATACCCTGCACCCTCATCACCGACAATATGGCGGGACACTTCATGTACCGAGACCTGATCGACCTCGCGATCGTCGGCGCCGACCGCATCGCCCGGAACGGCGACCTGGCGAACAAGATCGGCACTTACAGCCTGGCCGTGCTGTGCAAGGAGCACGGCATTCCCTTCTACGTCGCGGCTCCGCTCTCCACCATCGACTTCGCCATGGAAACGGGCTCCCTGATACCCATCGAAGAGCGCAATCCTCGCGAAGTGACCCACATATTCGGCAAGGTCCAGATAGCGCCCGAAGGCGTGGCGGTCGCGAACCCGGCCTTCGACGTGACGCCGGCGCGTTATGTGACGGCCATCATCACGGAAGTCGGCGCATTTCTTCCCCAGGACATCCACAAACTTGCCGACGGAAAAACCGACCCGGAGAAGCTCAGGATACGATAACCGGCGTCGGTCCCGGTCTCCAGCATCCAGTCCGCAGTGTCTTCTCAACGAGCAACGCGAGGAGGTCAGCATGAAACAGACTGCGCTCCACCAGAAACACCTGCGTGCTAGCGTTAAACTGACCGAGTTCCAGGGCTGGCAGGTACCGCAGGCTTTTACGGATGCCCAGGACGAGCATCATGCGGTGCGGGGCAACGCCGGCCTGTTCGACGTCGGTTTCCTGGGACGGATCGAGGTCACGGGACCGGCTGCCGTGGAGTTCCTGCAGAAGATGTTCACGGGGAACATCGCCAAGATCCCCGAACACTCTGCGCACTACTGCCTCCTGTGCAACGACAACGGCGGCATCATCGACGATGCTATCGTCTTCAGGCTCTCCAACGCCGGCACATCCATGCGCTTCCTGCTTTCGACGAATGCCGTGAACGCCGAGAAGGTCCTGGAGTGGCTCACTGCTCATGCCTCATCGGGAACACAAATCAGCGATGTGACCGGGTCCCTTGCACAGCTGTCGCTCCAGGGCCCCCGGTCGGCCGGCGTTCTTGAGAAATTCCTCGGCGCTCAGTTCAGGAAATTCAAACCCCGTTCCCTGAAGGAGCTGACCCTCCCCGACCTGCCGCTCCTCGTGGCGCGGACCGGCTACACCGGCGAGCTTGGCTATGAACTCTTTATCGCAGCCGACAAGGCTGAGACCCTCTGGGATTCGCTCCTGAACGCGGGAAGCGACTTCGGGCTGTTGCCCTGTGGTATGGCGAGCCGCGATACCCTGCGGCTCGAAATGGGCTACCCGTCCTACGGATACGATATTGACGAAAAACGCACGCCGCTCCAGGCGGGCCTGACAGCCTTCGTTGACTTTAAAAAGGAATTCATCGGTAAGGAAGCCCTGCTCGCGGAGAAGGCTGCCGGTGTGCGGGAGAAGCTCGCGGGTTTCCTCCTGACCGAGAAGAGCGCGCCCCGGCCGGGCGGCAGCATCTTCTCCGAGAACCGGCAGATCGGTGTAGTGACCAGCGGCGCATTCTCACCTGCGCTCCGGAACGGCATCGGGCTCGGCTACGTGGTGAGCCGGTACGCCCAGCCCGGCCAGGAGATCGAGATCGAACTTCGTGACAGGGAAATCGTCGCCAACATCGTGGAGCTGCCGTTCTACCGGAAGAAGTAAGGAGGTTCCCGTACGGACGGTCCTTGCCCCAAACACTACTGCGCATCATAGTTTTTCCTGGATTCATCGAGTCGTTGTTTTCCGTTCGGCAAGACGTGTTTCCTGTTCATCACACCTGAGAGAGTCAAGTCCTTCCGGAGGGATCGTTTCTCAGTGTACGCAGTACGTTCGCAGATGAACGGCAAAAGTAGCTTCCGACAACGGTACCACGGTACCGTTGCTGTCCCGTCGTGATACAATTGTGATAAAAATAATTAAACCTGTGTGTATCACGGTGATTGCACGTCACGGCACTGAGAAATCGTAACAACATGACCGGTCGTAAGCATCCCTCTCCCCTCGGAAATCCAACACTGTTTTAATCCGGCACGCTATTCCCTATTCCCGCTTTGTCCCTGCCGTCACTTTGTGGTAATATGACCCATGGAAACGAAAAAGGCCGTCATCCCGGTAAGAGGAATGACCTGCGTCAACTGCGCCGCGGCGATCCAGAAGGACCTGTCCAGGCTCATTGGCGTGAAAAGCACGAATGTCAACTACGCGAACGAAAAGGCCGTTGTCGAATTCGACCCTGCGGTCGTCAGCCTTGATCAATTCATCTCCAGCATCCGCGAGTCCGGTTATCAGGCAGTGACCGAAGCCGTCACCATCCCGGTCATCGATCTGGATGTCTCGCGGGTGCCTGAGCTTGAGCGAACTGCCTCGGCTATCGACGGCGTGTTGAACGCCCGGGTAAACGCGACAGCGGGCACTGTCGAGCTGGACTACATCCCTGGCCAGATAAGCCTCCGCGATATCCGCCGGTCGATCGAGCGGGAAGGCTTCCGCATACCCGTCCAGGTAGAGGGCCGTACTGCCCTGGACATCGAAAAAGAAGCGCGGGAGCGCGAGCTCCATGAGCTCAAGACGAAGCTTGTAGTGAGCGCAACCCTTTCCGTCCTCGTCCTGATCGGGAGCATGCAGGACATGATCCCGGGGCTGTCCCTCCTCCCCCGACGGACCATGTGGTTCATCCTGTTCCTGCTCACCACGCCGGTGCAGTTCTGGGCCGGCCGCCACTTCTATCAGAACGCCTGGGCCTCGATCAAACACGGCAGCACCAACATGAACACGCTTGTCGTGGTCGGGACCTCCGCGGCCTATGGGTACAGCGTTGCGATCACCTTTTTCCCCGGTCTGTTCGGGCACATGGGCAGCCACGGCGGCGCGTACTACGACACCTCGGCGATGATCATCACGCTCATCCTGTTCGGAAAGTTCCTCGAGGCCCGTGCAAAGAGCCGGGCCGGTGAAGCGATCAAGAAGCTCATGGGGCTCCAGCCAAAGACGGCGCGTGTCATCCGGGAGCAGGGCGAGCACGACATTCCGATCGAAGAGGTCGAGGCCGGCGACCTGATCATCGTGCGTCCGGGCGAGAAGGTGCCCGTGGACGGGGTGATCCGGAGCGGATCGTCCTCGCTGGACGAGTCCATGCTGACCGGCGAGAGCCTTCCCGTTGACAAACGGACAGGCGACACGGTCATCGGAGCCACGATCAACAAGACCGGAACCTTCACCTTCGAGGCGACCAAGGTAGGCCGGGACACCATGCTCAGCAATATCATCCGCATGGTCCAGGAAGCGCAGGGGTCCAAAGCGCCGATCCAGCGCCTGGCCGATTCCATTTCGAGCATCTTTGTCCCGACGGTCATCAGCATCGGCCTGGTGACGTTCCTGATCTGGTACCTCCTCGGTCCCGCCGAGACGCGGTTCACGCTTGCGCTCGTAAATTTCATCGCCGTGCTGATCATCGCCTGCCCCTGTGCCATGGGACTGGCAACGCCTACGGCTATCATGGTCGGGACCGGCAAGGGTGCCGAGCACGGCATTCTGTTCAAGAACGCCGAGAGCCTCGAACGGGCGCAGCGCATCGATACGATCGTTCTGGACAAGACCGGAACCCTGACCCGCGGCGAGCCGACCGTCACGGACGTGGTCGCGAATGGAATAAGCGAACAGGAGCTCCTTGCCTCTGCGGGTTCAGCCGAGAAAGGGTCCGAGCATCCGCTCGGAGAAGCGATCGTTCGCTGTGCTCTTGGCCGGGGCATCGCTCTCGAACAGCCTGATGAGTTCGAGGCCCTGCCGGGCCACGGAATCCGCGCGATCGTCAAGGGAAAAGAGGTCGTGCTGGGCAACGAAAGGCTCATGTCTGACAGGGCCGTGGTCCTGGGCCGTCTTGCCGTTGAGGGCGAAGGGATCTCTTCCCGGGGGAAAACTCCCATGTTCGTCGCGATCGACGGCAAGGCTGCAGGAATCGTTGCCGTTGCCGATACGCTCAAAGAGCATTCCCGGGAGGCGGTGGAGCGGATGAAGGGACTCGGCCTCGAGGTGTACATGCTGACCGGCGACAACCGGAGGACCGCTGGGGCCATTGCCGGAGAGCTCGGCATCTCCCGCGTACTGGCGGAGGTGCTGCCCTCGGACAAGATGGAGAACGTCAGGAAACTCCAGGCCGGTGGCCGGGTGGTTGCGATGGTCGGTGACGGGATCAATGACGCACCCGCGCTCACTCAGGCCGATGTCGGCATCGCGATCGGGACGGGAACCGACGTGGCGATCGAGGCCTCTGACGTGACGCTGATCAAGGACGACCTGCGCGTCGTTGCTGAGGCCATGAGGCTCTCGCGCAGGACCATGCAGACCATCAGGATGAACCTGTTCTGGGCGTTTTTCTACAACGTCATTGGCATACCCGTGGCCGCGGGCGTTCTCTACCCCTTTTTCGGGGCCGGCGGCCTGCTGAACCCCATGTTCGCCTCCGCTGCCATGGCCTTCAGTTCGGTCAGCGTTGTGACCAATTCCTTGAGATTAAGAAAATTCTCTTAATCGGGGACGAGCATGGTTTAACGGGCCATCGCAAAATTATGTTTGTTCCTTTGCCGTCGTTCCCCAGACAGCGGATTATCGACAGCTTGGACATCAAACCAGTGTTTCGCCACAATTCAACAGGGATACATTCGGACATAAAGCCAACACATGCAAAATCCTTCACTTACTTGGTTTCAATTGATCATTATCCGCGTCCCGTAGTCTTTCTCCTCTTCGTCCTCTGCGGTATAATGTTTCCATGAAGTTCATCGCTGATGTCATGCTGGGCAGGCTTGCAAAGAAACTGAGGCTGCTCGGCTTTGACGTTCTCTATGACCGTTCGCTCGATGATAACGAGATCATCCGGATATCCCTCGAGCATGAGAGGATGATCCTTACCCGCGACAACGGCCTTGCTCACCGTCCCCTGGCCTCCCGTCACCTGTTCATCCGCTCCGACATTGCGCAGGAACAGGTGAATGAAGTGCTCTCGGCCCTTCCCTCTTGCGCCGGCTTCCCGCAGCCCCTCACCCGCTGCTCTCTCTGCAACTCGACGCTTATCCCTCTGGCGAAGGAAATATCCAGGGATCGGGTTCCCGACTACGTGTATCACCATGAGCACGATTTTCTGCAATGCGGATCGTGCGGAAGAGTTTACTGGGCAGGCAGCCATGTCAGGAACATGAAATTGACCGGCCGGGCGCCCGGCGATGGACAATGATTCTGGGGAACCCTTCCACAAACGATAGCCCCGGTCCGTTAATCAGGACCGGGGCTATTTCCATGATAACAGGGCTCGACTGCATGAGCAGAAGGCTTGCCTTCAATCACCCGGAGTGATCGTAATGGTAGGGCGGACCGGCTGGGCGGGGGCAGGCGCCGGCGCAGTTAGATCAGTTGGGGCAGGCGTGGTCGGAAGGGGCGACGAGGCGTTCGTAGCGGTCTGTCCGGTTGCCTCCTGGTTTTGCACCACGGGTCTCGGCCTCGGACGGAGGGGTTGCGGCTGTTTCGGGGCAGGCGGGGGGTTCAGGATACCCGTGCGCGTTATGGCAAGGTCCCTGATCGGTGCGCTCCCTGCATCCCGTACTTCAATCTCCTGGCCGTTCAGGATCAGTTTCAACGCATTTGCACGGCCATAGCTCAGGAGAAACCGCTCGTCGGCGCTCCAGATCAGGCTTTCTCCTTTTCTCAGCACTGCCTTCTTTTGCGGGCTCGTATCGGTGCGGACCAGCAGCCATGTGTCATCCATCGCCACGACTTCAAGATAGAGCTTGCCGGCGTTCAACGTTCCGCCGGCTGAGTCCGTCGGAAGAGACGACAGGAAGGGGGAGCCGGCGTTCTTCTCCTGCTGACGACTCTTACCGCTATGCCTGCCGGGCATGGACGTGAACAGGAGCAGGAGCAATGAGATAGTGATCGCAGCTCCCCAAAGATAAGGTTCGATGGACCTTTTCACCCGGGGGCCGCTCTCCACAGGTTCCTTCTTCTCTTCTGGAGCCGCGCTGACCTCTGCAGCGGGTGCGGCAGCCGGGGCCTTGGGTGTGAGTTCTGCGTATCGTTTCTGCAGCTCGTCCTGGTCCAGGTGGAGGAACTTTCCGTAATTCTTCAGAAACCCCCTGACGAACACGTCGCCGGGCAGTTTTGAAAAATCCTCCTCTTCAAGGGCTTTCAGGTAATTGACGCTGATTCGCGTCTGCTGGGCCGCATCGCGGATATCGATGCCCCTGGCCTCGCGGCCGTTTCGTAGATACTGGCCTAACGTACCCATCAATTTCACCTCAGGGTCTTCAGATAATCTTTTGCCTGACGCGCCAGATCGCTGCCGGGTGTAATCTCGGCGACCTTCCGGAACTCTTCCACTGCCGCCCTCTTGTTGCCGTCCTTGACAAGGGCAACTCCCAGGCTGAACCTGAGGTTAGCGTTCTGAGGAGATATGGCCACCCCCTCCCGGAATTCCGTGATGGACTCCTTTACCCTGCCCGCGTCGAAGAGAGCCGATCCAAGCTCATACATGATGAAGTCGTAACTTGCATACCGCTTTGCTTCGCGGAATGCTGCTATGGCCTTTTCGTAATCCTTCTGCGCCAGGTAGACGCGTCCGATGTTCAGATAGGGAACATGGGGCGTCGCATACAATTTGTTCTCAAGCGCCCTGTTGAAGGCCTTCAGGGCTTCCTTCCACTTCTGCTGCTTGGAATACACCGTGCCCAATGCATTGTAGGCTTCGGAATAATTCGAATCGATCGCCAGCGCTTCCTTGTAATAGGCTATTGCAGCGTCATACTGTCCCCGGCTATCGCTGATCACGCCCAGCATGTAGTAGGATTGCTTGTAATCGCTGTCCGTCTGGATTGAGCGGTTGAATTCTACCGAAGCCAGTTCATATTTCTTCTCCTGGACGTAGGAGAGGCCTTTCATGTAATAGCCTTCGGCCATTTTAGCTTTGTCCGGACCGGTGCCTGAGGTGGTTGCACAGGCCGCTGCAAGAAGGATGACAACAAGTAACGATCGCATCATACATCAGACTCCTTCACATTAAAAGGAGGCCAACAGGCGGGCCAGAGCCTCTTTTTCTCTGCTGACCATACCTGTTGCGCTCCGGACATCCTTCTTGAGCTGCGCCATCGGCGCCTTCACCACGCCTGCCTTCACGGCTTCCTCGAACACGACCTCGGGCGTCACCGTAGTTTCTTGGTGGTCCGGTTCCGGAGCAGGGGCCGGCGCCCGGGGCGGCGCGGCCGCCTGTGCAGGAGGGGCAGCTCTCCGGGGAGACGGAGATGACGGCTGGACCTGCGCCGGGCGCGTTCTGTCGGCTGGTCCCGCAGCAGGAGTCGACGGCTGTTGCGGGGGCTGCGGTCGCTCGACCGGTGCCGGAGGCTGCTCCGGCTGTGATTGCGGGGCCACGGGCAGCTCCTGCGGTTGCATGACTGGCGCAGGCTGGACCGGAGGTGCCGTCTGGACGGGTTTTTCAGCGGGAGGCGCGGCCTGAGCCGCAGCAGCCGGCTGCGCTGCATCTGCTTTTGTCTCTTTTTTTCTGCCCGAGAGAAACTCCTGGTCTTCGATCCATCGCTTCCTCTGATCGGGCGACATTTTAGCGAAATCCAATTCATCAAGCATCGCCCCGAGGCCTTCGGCAAAGCTTCGCGCTTCGTCTTCCACGTCGGCCAGACTTTCTTCCGGGAAGGGATTGCTGGAATGGGAATAGTAGCGCCTCCGGTCGGTGCTGATGAAGTAGAGCCCGACATAGGCCTGGATCTTGCCGCCCTCGCGGAAAAAGAAGACGTAACTGCGCGCCTCCTCGAGGCTTGTTTCGGGGTTCGCCACCTGGTGGTTGTTCATGGAGAACAGCACCCGGATGAGGTTCCTGTCGGCGATCTTCAGATCGGTTATGGTAGCGTCAATCGTAAACATGGCGTTCGGATCGGAACGAGTGGATCAGGGGAACGACGCGCCTGCTGCGCGGAGTTCCGTCCTTTCAGATATCCTCGAAATGCGTGAGCTGCTTGAATTCGCGGTACCGCCCCTCGATCTCCCGGTAATCAAGGCTCCTGAGCCGATCGAGGCTGAAAGCCTCGACATTAAGCGACGCCATGACACTGCCGAAGATCACGGCCTTTCGCATGCTGTCCTCTGAGAAGTTCATCGTGCTCGTGAGATAGCCCATAAAGCCGCCTGCGAAAGTGTCTCCCGCGCCGGTAGGATCAAAAACCGTCTCGAGCGGATACGCCGGAGCACTGAATACGCTGTGGCCGTTGAACATAAGCGCCCCGTAGCTCCCCTGCTTGACCACGACGGTCTTCGGTCCCATGGCCTGCACCGTCCTGGCCGCCTTCACCAGGCTTGCCTCGCCCGCTAGCTGCCGGATCTCCGCCTCGTTGATCGTGAGAACATCGACTTCCTTCAAGGTCCGCTTGAGCGCGTCGGGCTTGCTTGCTATCCAGTAATTCATGGTGTCGCAGGCAACCAGCTTCGGCCTGTTGACCTGTCTCAGTACGTCAAGCTGGATCTCCGGATCGACGTTCGCCAGGAACACGACGTCGGAACTCTTGAAATCGGGGGTGATGGCAGGCTTGAAGGTCGCCAGAACGTTCAGGTGGGTGGCCAGCGTCCTGGCCTCGTTCAGGTCATAACCATACTCGCCCTGCCACCGGAAGGTCTCGCCTGTCTGAACCTCCAGCCCGCGCGTATCGATATTCTTGCTCTTCAGGAACTGGATATGCTCCTTCGGGAAATCCTCGCCGATGACCGCGACCAGCCGGACATCGGTAAAATAGCTGGCAGATGTGGAAAAATACGTTGCCGAACCGCCTAGCGCGTTATCAACGTTCCCGAACGGGGTCTTGACGGAATCAAGTGCGACGGTACCGACAACGAGCAGACTCAAGAATGACCTCCGACAAATAATATATAACCACAGATGAACACTGATGAAACCGGTTCAATGGGTCTCCATCCCTCTAGAGAGAGTCTTCGACATTTTCGCATTCCCTGTGTTCATTTGTGGATACCTGGTTCCCGCATCCCGCTTCACTTCTTCTTCAAATATTTTCCGATGATCGGCGCAAGGTCGTTCTTCGTCTTCGCCGGCATCAGTTTCTGAGGAGTCATGATCGCGTTCCGGAGCGCATCGCCGCAGGAGCAGGACCTGGCCTCCGGCAGTGTCCGTACGGCTTCCCGGATTATGTCCTTGGATGCTTCGATATTGTGCCTCATCACTTCGAGAACGGCTTCGACCGTCACGGCCTCCTCGCTGTGATGCCAGCAGTCGTAGTCGGTCGCCAGGGCGATCGTGCTGTAGCAGATCTCCGCTTCGCGCGCCAGCTTCGCCTCCGTGGCGTTCGTCATCCCGATGACGTCAACGTCCCATTTCCGGTAGGTGAGCGACTCGGCACGGGTCGAGAACTGGGGCCCCTCCATGCAGAGGTAGGTGCCCTTGCGGTGGACCGTTGCTCCTACTTTCAGACCCGCCTCGATGAGCGTGGTGCAGAGGGTCCCGCACACCGGATCGGCCATGCCCACATGGGCCACGATGCCGTTTCCGAAGAACGTTGACCGGCGGTGTTTCGTGTGGTCGTAGAACTGGTCCGGAATGACGATGTGCCCCGGCTCGATCTCCTCCCGCATGCTGCCGACGGCGCTCACCGAGATGATCCGTTCCACGCCGAGCGTCTTCATGCCGCAGATGTTCGCCCGGTAATTGATGTCGGTGGGAAGGATGCGGTGGCCGCGGCCGTGGCGCGGAAGAAATGCCATTCTGATTCCGTGGAGCGTTCCGATGATGAAATCGTCGGACGGCCTGCCGAACGGGGTGGAGAGCCTGACGGTCCTGACCCTGGTCAACCCCTCCATTTCATACAGACCGCTTCCGCCGATCACGCCGACCCTGATCGCTTCTTTTCCTGCATTTCTCTGAGCCATGCCCGAGTGGTCCTTCGGTTTCCGGAATGGAGATACGCTGTCGATGAATTGGTCACTGGTCTGCTGCTGACAGGCAAACGACGTTCCGGATGCGCCGTCGCGCCGCGGATGCGGCGCTCTGAAGCCCTCAGCCCTGAACCGGCTGTTCCTGATCGGCTTTCTTCGCGTCCACCTCCAACAGCTCGATGGGCTTGTCGGGAATGATTGTCGAGATCGCGTGTTTGTAGACGAGCTGCTGGTTGTCCTGCTTCATCAGGATGACAAAGTTGTCAAAGCCCTTGATGGTGCCCGTAAGACGCGCACCGTTCACGAGGTACATTGTAACCGGGATCTTTTCCTTGCGCATCTGGTTCAGGAAAATATCCTGAAGATTCACCTGCGACTTTCCCATCCAGCCCTCCGGGAAGCACATGCACGCTCCGGTGCAGCGCATTCCTGACAAAATAATTTTGATCATCTTATACTAACTTATTTGAAATATCAACGGATTTCTTTATTCGCGCCCCAATTTCCCCGGGTTCGGTCAGGCCGGTCACGTCGATCCACACAGCATTCGGTTCCCGCCGAAACCAGGTGAACTGCCGCTTCGCAAAGCGCCTGGTATCACGCTTGAGCAGCATGATCGCCTCCTCCCGCGTCGTCCTGCCGAGAAAGAAGTTCATGAAGTGCTGATACCCGAGGCCCTGCAGGGACGGAAGTTCGGGGTCGTAGCCCCTCTCCCGGAGCGCCTTCACTTCGTCCTCGAGCCCCGCCGAAAGCATCTGCTCGACCCGTCGCTCGATGCGGGGATACAGCTCCGCCCTGCTTCTCGCCAGGAAAACCAGGGTGAACCGGTACGGTGCGTCCTGGAACGCATGCTCGCGGTGAAAATCCGAGAGCTTCCGGTCACGCAGATAGAACACCTCAAGCGCCCGGACCGTTCTCCGGAGATCATTCGGATGGATCTTGACGGCAGCCTCGGGATCGACCTTCACCAGGTCGGAATAGAGGCAGCCGGGGTCCTCCGATTCCCGTTTGAGGAGTTGTTCCCGGAGATCCAGGTCCGCCGGAGGCCCGTAGAACAGGCCGCGGGTAAGCGCCCGTATGTACAACCCCGTGCCGCCGACAACCAGGGGGACTCCTCCCGAGGAAAGGATACCCTCGATGGCAGTCCGCGCGTCACGGAGATAGTCGCCCACGCTGTAGGGCTGATCCGGCTCGACGATGTCGATCAGATGATGATAGACCAGCCTCCGCTGCTCAGCAGTCGGCTTCGCCGTGCCGATGTCCAGGGAGCGGTAGATCTGCATCGAATCGGCGCTCACGATCTCCGCGCCCAGTTCCCGGGCCAGCTGGATCGAGGCGTCCGTCTTGCCTACGGCAGTCGGCCCGGCAATGATCAGGATAGGTTTCTGCTCGGACATTGATCAGTAGTTGATGGTCTCGATCGGGAACTGGTTCTGGCGCCAGCCCTTCATATGACCGTCCAGGGAATAAATCTTTTCATACCCGGAGAGATACAGGGCCAAGCTGGAAATGCCCGAGCGCGGCCCGTGCTCGCAATAGAGCACCAGGGGATCGGTCTTCGGCAGCCCGAGCGCCGCCAGCCCCGAACGGATGGAATAGAACGGGATATGCACGGCGCCCGGCACATGGTCCCGGTCGTACTCCCCCTGGGACCTGACGTCGACGATCAGCGGCTGCCTGCCCTCCTGCATCTGCTGCAGGAGTTCCTCGCGGGTGATCCCCGTAGCGCAGGATGTGGAAAGGGCCAGTGCCGACACCAGCACAACGCCGGGAGCTATCATTCTTGCCATCATTGCCGCCTTCATAACCGCCTGAATACGCGATACAGGCGATTATATTCTTTTGAACATTTTCCTGATATCATCCACCGAGAAGCGGACCATGGTCGGCCTGCCGTGCGGGCAGGTATGCGGCATGCGGCACCGGGACAGGTCCGTCAGCAGGCGCTCCATCTCGCGGAAATCAAGCTTCCGGTGGACCTTGATAGCCGGGTGACAGGCCATCACGCTCAGGATCTCATCCCGCAGCTGCCCCGCCCTTCCGCTCGTGCCGTGAAGGCCGACCTCGTCAAGGATGTCAAGAAGCAGCCGCTTGTGGTCGGCACCCACGAGCAGTGCGGGCACCGTCTTGATCATGAAGGTTCCGTTCCCGAAATCCTCGACGATGAAGCCGACCGTGCCGAGTTCAGGGATGTGTTCCGCGAGCAGGGCGGCCTGAGCAGGGCCCACTTCGACCGGGAGGGGCACCAGAAGGTCCTGGAGCTGAATATCTCCGGCGGAAAATTGGTCCTGGAGCTTCTCGAACAGGACCCGTTCATGGGCCGCATGCTGGTCGATCATGGCCATGCCGTCCCGCGACTGCGCGATGATAAAGGAACTGTGGATCTGGGCTATGGGAACGAGGATATCGACGAGGTCTTCTCCCGGTAGCCGTTGCTGCACTGCCGAAGCCTGCGCAGCCCCGGCAGCTCCCGGGTCCCGGGGTTGATCCGGTCCCAGATCCGATTTTCTCCGGCCGTACAGGACCGACGGATAGGACCTCTCGTTTGCCCCATTCATCCGTCCCGTTCCGTATGCCGCAAGCGCTTCGCCGACCGATTCTGCACGGACCGTCGAGGCTCCCGGTTCCTGCTGCCCCGCGTGCATGGCCTGACCGCGCAGGCCTTCCCTGATGACATCACGCACAAGATCGTGGACCTGTGGCTGATTCCGGAACCGCACCTCCGCCTTGGCAGGGTGGACGTTCACATCGACCAGCGCCGGGTCAATGGAGATGAAAACAAAGGCCATCGGATGACGATCGCGCATCAGCATGTCGCCGTGAGCACCGTACAGCGCATGGGTAAGCGAAGCATTTCTGATCGCCCTGCCGTTCACGTAAAAGTCCTGGTACGTTCTGTCGGCGCGCGTGACGCCGGGCCTGCCGAGCAGGCCATACACCCGGATGGCATCCCTGCCGCCCGAGAACTCGGCCATCTGATCTGCAATTTCCGCTCCGTACAATTGAAACGTGCGTTCTCGCAGGGACTGCGATGCCGGAAGGTCCAAAACCTGCTTTTTGTTGTGCAATAGGCGGAACCGGACACCGGGGTGGGCCATGGCCAGCCGGGACAGCGCCGTCACGATGTGGGAAAACTCCGTTGCCGGGCTCTTCAGGAATTTGAGCCGTGCGGGAGTATTGAAGAACAAATGCGCTATTTCCATCGAGGTTCCCGACGGTGCAGCCGCCTCCGAAGCGGCTTTGAGCATTCCTCCTTCGATCTCGATCAGGATGCCGGCCGGCGACCCCCTTTTTGCCGTGATCATCCGCACCTGGGACACTGAGGCGATGCTCGAAAGTGCTTCGCCGCGGAAGCCCATGGTCCGAATCGCTTCGAGATCGCCGTCGCTCACAATCTTGTTTGTCGCATGGCGCTCGAATGCCATGCGGGCGTCTTCCCCCGACATCCCTGACCCGTCGTCCGTTACCCGGATCATGCGCCGTCCGGCCTGTTCGATGTCAACCGTGATTTCGGACGCACCTGCATCCAGGGAGTTCTCGACAAGTTCTTTCACGACCGACGCGGGCCGCTCCACCACCTCGCCGGCCGCTATTTTGTTAATGACATGATCGGGAAGAATTTTTATGAGAGAAGGCATAGACGAGAGCAGACTGAATCCACAGATCAATATTTCAGTTTCGCCTTTTCCTGGTTTGCGACGACCACGATCACCAGCCTGTCGGGATGGAGATACTTTCCCGCAACCCGCTGGATGTCTCCGCGCGTGACGGAATTGATCAATCCGGAATACTTCTGCGGATAATCGAGCCCGAGATGATATATCTCGATCGAGGTGAGCAGCGCTGCTATTTTCGCCGACGTGTCCATGCGGAGCGGAAAACTGCCCGTCAGATAGGCCTTGGCGTCGGCAAGTTCTTTTTCGGATACCGGTTCGCTCTGGATCCTGCGGATCTCTTTCAGGGTTTCGGCGATGACCTCGTTCGCCGACTCGTTCTTCGTCTGGATGCTCACCGAAAAGTGGCCGGTCTCCTTCTGTGCTGAAAAGGCACTGTGCACACCGTAGGCAAGGCCCTTGTTGTCACGGATATTGTCCATCAGGCGCGAGGAGAAGCCCCCGCCGCCCAAAATGTAGTTCATGATCAGGACCGCGTAGTAGTCCGGGTTCTCGCGGCTGATGCCGATATGGCCGAGGTCTATGCTCGCCTGGACGACGTTCATGTCGATCTTTTTCACGGTCACGGCATCGATGACCGGAACCGGGACGCTCGTCTCCGCAACAGGCTCTATCCGCTTCCAGCCTTTGAAGTATTCGTCCAGCAGCGGTATGATCTCTTTTTCCGTCACGTCACCGACCACCGCGATGATCGTCCCCGACGGGCTGTACCGGGAACGGTAAAAGTCAAGGATGTCCTGCCGCGTCAGCTTGGGGATGTATGCGGCCACATCATCGTTCGTCCGGCCGTAGGGATGATCGCCATAAACCAGTTTCTCGAACGCTTCACTGGCGACGATTCCCGGCTCCTCCTTCTGCCGCTGGATCTCTGCAAGCGTCGAGCGGACCTTGCGGTCGATCTCCTTCTGATCGAAGACAGGGTGCATGAGCACGTCCGAGAGCAGATCGAGCCCGGTCCGGAGGTCCTTTTTGAGCACTTTCAGGCCGGCCGAAGCGAAGTCGTCGCCGCCTCCCGTGGACAGCGAGCCGCCGATGAAATCGATCTCGCTGCTGATCTTCTGCGCCGTCCGGCGCTCGGTCCCCTGGGTCAGAAGAGCGGCCGTGATCGACGCGAGGCCCGGCTTGTCCGCAGGCACGGCTGCATTGCCCGCCCTGAGCGCGACATTGATCGTGACCATGGGGATATCATGCTTTTCCGAGAGCAGCAGGACCATGCCGTTCTCGAGCACGATGCGCTTCCCGATCGGCTGGGCTGGTGCCGCCAGAGGCAATGCCAAGAGGATCACGATCAGCGTGAGAGAGTTTATTATAGACTTCATAGCGATTGTTCTCCGTTCCTGCAGGGTTGCACGCTGCGGCCGTTAATGGTGTTCCATGATTCCCGACGATGTGTGCCCTCCCCTGTTCATGGCTTTTTCGCCGCTCTCCTTGATGGGCACCAGGATGCCCACCGTCCGGTTGTCTTCCGAAAAATATTCCTTGGCAACCCGCATGACATCGTCCTTGGTTACCGTCCGGATATTGCCGACGTACTTCTCGAGCAGTCTCCAGTCCGCCACGCTCTCGAACTGCCCGATCAGCATGGCCTGGTAAAAGATCGAATCCTGTCCCATGATAAAGCTCGACTCGATCTGGTTCTTAGCCTTCTGGAGCTCGTCGTCCGCGACCGGAACGGTCTTGAGCTTTTCGATCTCGGCATACAGGGCCTTTTCGACCTCGTCCGTTGTTTTGCCCGGCATCACCCCTGCATATACATAGAAGAGGTTCGGATCGTTCGCGATGTTGTCATAATCGCCTCCGGCATAGAGCGCGATCTGCTGATCATAGACAAGCGACCGGTACAGCCGGGAGCTCTTTCCCGACGAAAGGATGCCCTGCAGGACCTCCAGCGCATAGGTGTCAGGATTCTTGATATCGGGCGCGTGGTAGCCCGCAAATACGGCCGGGAGTTCGGCAGGCCTCCTGACCGTCACTCTCCGCTCTCCCTGCTGTTTCGGCTCGACAGCGCCGACCCTGGGAGGAGCAGGCTGGCTCGGGATGCGTCCGAAGTATTTCTCGATCTTGGGCAGGAGCGCCTTCGCGTCAAAATCGCCGGCCACGACGATCGTCGCATTGTTCGGCGCATAGTAGGCCCGGTAATGGGCAAAGAGGTCATCGCGGGTGATATTGTTGATGTCCGCCATCCAGCCGATGACCGGCCATTGATAGGGGTGCGCCATGAACGCCATGGCCATCATTTCCTCGACCATGGCCGAGGTCGGATCGTCGTCGGTCCTCATGCGACGCTCCTCCTTCACGACCTCGCGCTCCGACTGGAACGCGCTTTGTTCGATCAGCAGGTTCTGCATGCGGTCCGATTCGAGATCGAGCGAGATGTCGATGCGATCGGCGGAGAAGTTCTCGAAATACGCTGTGTAGTCCTTGCCGGTGAATGCATTATCATTCCCGCCGTTCCGCATCACGGTCTGGGAAAAGGTCTTGGGCCCGTGCTTGGCCGTGCCTTTGAACATCATGTGTTCGAGTAGGTGGGATATGCCCGTGGTCCCCAGTCTTTCGTTCCGCGAGCCGACCTTGTACCAGACCTGGAACGTCGCTACGGGGGACTTATGGTCCTCCTTCAACAGCACCTTCAGACCGTTCGGCAGCACTTTTTCCGTGACGTTCATGGTCTGGCCGTGAACAGCCGACGACAACAAAAGCGACAGAACGCCTGCAACCAGTAAAACTAGTATTCGGTTCATGCTTCCCTCTCCTGTTTCCCGGCGATGAAAAGACCGCTTCTCAGCAACAGATCAACTCATGGATCATCCATTACCGGCCCGTATGACCGAAGCCTCCGGGGCCTCGCGCGGTCCCGGATAATGATTCTACTTTCACGAACAGGGCCCTTTCCACCTTTGTGAAGACAAGCTGTGCGATCCGGTCACCCCGATGGATAGTAAACGGTTTTTCGCCGAAATTGAACAAAATTATGCCTATTTCGCCGCGGTAGTCCGCATCGATCGTACCCGGCGAATTCAGCAGCCCGATGCCGTGTTTGAGGGCCAGTCCGCTTCGGGGGCGGACCTGTCCTTCATACCCCTCGGGAATCGCGACCGCAATGCCGGTGGGGACCAGCTTCCAGGCACCCGCCGCAATGGCGGTCTCCCCTTCGACCGCCGCATACAGGTCCACGCCGGCTGCATGCTCCGTCTGATAGTGAGGAACGGGCAGCCCTTCGGCATTCGTGAGCTGCGTTATCTTGACCGTGAACTGGTCGAACATTGTTGGCAACCAAACAGTCAGGTAGCAGAAATCATCCGGCAGCATACGATGATATTCTTCTGTCCGCCGTCTCTAAATCTCCAGGACCGAATCCGGAACATCGGACTTGTTCAAGGGGCCGAGGATGGTAAGCGAGATGTTCTCCTTCGTAAAGAGGTGCTGCGCAAGGTGTTGCACCTGCTCGCGGGTAACCTTTTCCACGCCCTTGATGATATCGTCCATGGAAAGGTACTTGCCGAAATAGATCTCCTGGCGTGCAAGCCTGCTCATATGGCTGTTGCTGCTCTCGAGGGAGAGGACAAGACTCCCCTTGATCTGGTTCCTTACCCGCATCTCCTCCGCCGGTGTGATGCCTTCTTCCTGGATATTCCTGATCTCCTTCAGCACGAGTCTCACCACTTCGAGCGCATTCGACGGGTCTGTGCCGGCATAGATCGTGATGAGACCGGTGTCCCGGTACGCGGTAACGTAGGAATAGATGGAATAGGCAAGCGCGTTCTGCTCCCGTATCTCCTGGAAAAGACGGGAGCTCATGCTGTTCCCGAGAACGGTATTGAGCGCCGATGCCACGAAGCGGTTCTCATGAGCATAGTTCAGGCCCTTGCTGCCAATGCAGAGCTGCACCTGTTCAAGCTGTTTCTTCTTGACCGACACATCCCGGGTAAAGGCCGGGGTGGCCTCTTTCTTGGGGATCCCCGTGCGCGACAGTTTTCCGAAGCTCTGTTCCAGGAGATCAACAAGCCGGGCGTGCTCGAAATTCCCCGCAACGGAGATCACGATCTCCTTCGGGCAGTAGTAGTCGTTGATGTAGGACAGGATATCCGCATGCTTGAGCCCCTTGATGGTCTCCCGCGTGCCCAGGATGGGCCTGCCCAGGGAATTGCTGGGCCAGACGGTCGCCGTGAACAGTTCGTGGATGTAGTCATCGGGCGTGTCCTCAACGCTCTTGATCTCCTCAAGGATGACCTTGCGTTCCTTGTCCATTTCAACAGGATCGAACCGGGAGCCGAGGAGGATGTCGGAGAGAAGATCGATCGCGATGGGCAGGTGTTCATCGACGACCTTGACGTAGTACGTTGTCGTCTCCTGCGACGTGAACGCGTTCATCTCGCCGCCTATGGAGTCCATCTCGATGGCGATGTCCTTGGCGGTCCTCTTCTCTGTTCCCTTGAAAAACAGGTGCTCGATGAAGTGGGAGATGCCGCCCAGTTCCGGGGGCTCATGCCGGGAGCCGACCTTGACCCAGACACCGATGGAGACGGACCGGGACTTGGGAAGGGTCTCGGAAACGACCCGGATGCCGTTGGAAAGCGTGTCTTTTCTGTACATGGAGGTTCCTTAATGAGAAGAGGTAGTCGTCGGTGCACTCATCGTCACCGCAGGAACTCCCTCCACGGTAATTCGTCTCAACCCGTCGATGTCTTCGCTTGACGGCTCACGGCATTGTTTCGTTCCATGCCGGGAATATTATTTTTCCTTCTGGTTGTGGTTACCGCCGTGCAACTGGGCGGACCGCTCCTGCATGATCTTCTGAGACAGGTGGCTCGGTACGTCCTCGTACCCGGAGAATTCCATGGTATACATCCCCCTGCCGCTCGTGAGCGAGTTGAGCGACGGGGCATAGGAGAGCATCTCCGACATGGGAACCAGCGCCTTGATGGCCTGCCCGTTCGCCTGGGGAACGACTCCCTGCACTTTGCCGCGCCGGGAATTCAGGTCGCCGATCACGGCTCCCAGGGTGTCGTCCGGCGAGATCACCTCGACGCTCATGATCGGTTCGAGCAGAACGGGCTTGGCGGACTCCACGGCTTTCTTGAAACCCATGGAACCCGCTACCTTGAAGGCCATTTCCGAAGAGTCGACCGAATGATACGACCCGTCGAAAACCGTAACCCGGATGTCCACAACGGGATAGCCGGCGAGGGTACCCTCGTGCATGGCCTCGGCCACGCCCTTTTCCACGGCCGGGATATACTGGCGAGGGATCACGCCGCCCACGACCTTGTCGACGAATTCGAATCCACTCCCCCGCGGAAGCGGCTCGATCTTGATCCATGCGTCGCCGTACTGGCCGTGGCCGCCGGTCTGTTTCTTGTATTTCCCCTGTGCCTCGGCCTTCGCGCGGATGGTCTCCTTATAGGGCACCTTGGGGGTCTTCATCGTTACGTCCGCCCCGAACTTCCGCTTGAGCTTCTCCAGGGTGACTTCCAGGTGGACCTGTCCCATGCCCGACAGCACCATTTCCTTGGTCTGTTCGTCATAGGTGAACCGGAGCGTCGGGTCCTCCTCCAGGAGCTTGTGAATGCCGGTGCTCACCTTGTCGTCATCGCCCCGCGTCTTGGGCGCGATTGCGTAGGACATGACCGGGTCGGCGAACTTTGCGAAGTTCAGGACGATGGGATGCTGCTCCGAGCAGAGCGTATCACCCGTCACGGTTTCCTTCAGCTTAGCGACGGCTCCGATCTGACCCGCGGTCAGGGCCGGGGCGGACACCTGCTTCTTCCCCTGGATATGGAACAGGGTGCCTATTTTTTCTTTCATCTGTTTTGTTGAATTAAAAACCGCGGAGTCAGCCTTCAGGGTGCCGGCATACACGCGGACGAGAGACAGTTTTCCTGCAAAGGGATCGTTGATGGTCTTGAACACCATGGCGGCCAGATGCTCTTCGGCCGCGGGCTTGAGAGTGATCTCGGCTCCCGATTTCGTTTCGGTCCCCTTGATTTGGACGATCCTCGCGTGCTCGGCGGGCGACGGCAGGCACGTGATGATCATGTCCAGGAGCGGCTCGATCCCCATGTTCCTGACCGGAGAGCCGCACAGAACGGGCAGGAGCCCCCCCCCGGTCGTGCCGTGTTTGAGGCCTGCGATAAGATCCTCCTGGGAAAGATCACCCTTGTCCAGATACTTTTCAAGGAGGCTGTCCTCGGTCTCGGCGATCTGCTCCACCATCTTTTTCCGGTATGCGGCAGCCTGCTCCTTCATGTCCGCAGGGACGTCCTTTTCCTCGATCTTGCCGCTTCCGTCGTGGGCGAACATCCTCGCTTTCATCGTGATCAGATCAACAACGCCGGAGAATTTGTCCTCCAGGCCGATGGGCAGCTGGAGAACAACGGCATTCTTGCAGAAGTACTTCTCCATGTCGCCGATGGCCCGGAAAAAGTCGGCGCGTTCCTTGTCGAGTTTGCTGACGAAGGCAATGCGGGGGATCTCGTAATCGCAGGCAAAACGGTAGATCTTTTCGGTCTCTGCTTTCACACCGGAAATGGCCGAGATGATGAGCACGGCGCCGTCAACAGCGCGGAGGGTTCCCTTGGTCTCTTCCAGGAAATTGATGTATCCGGGAGTATCGATGATATTGAGCCTGACGCCCTTCCAGTCGACGTAGCCGAGGGCGGAGGTGATGGTGATCTTCCTCGCGATCTCTTCGGGTTCGTGCATGAAGACCGAGGTGTCATTATCCACGCTTCCCAGGAGCTCAACGGCGCCTCCGGCGAAGACCATGGCGTCGGCAAGCGAGGTCTTGCCTGCCGCCCCGTGCGAGAGAATGGCAATGTTGCGGATGTCCTTGATGTCTGCGCTTTTCATACGACACTCCTTTCGGACGATAATATGCTCTTATGCATTCATGCTACCAGATCTCGGATTTTATCTTGCCTCCCTGTTTCAGCAGTACGTCGACGACGGCTTCGTTGAAATAATTCGTACCACTACGGATGCCTTCATCCACCATGCTCTCATAATACTTCTTCCCCTCCGCCAGTTCGTCGGTCAACACGTCGAAGAGGCTGTCTTTTTCGATCCCCTCCTTGACCTTGGCCTGGTTGTACAGCAGGATATCGGACAGGATCGTCCGTGCCAACCGTCTTGCTTCATCTGGAGTTTTGATCAGTCTCATAGTCTTTCTCGCCCTTTGTGCCTCAGCTCAGGAAAGGATCTCGCCGATCACGGGTTTGTATTTCTGTGTTTTTTCCACCTTCTTATTATAGCCCCGGATGAACATGAAAGATACCACGAGACAGGCGGTCCCGGCGAGAAAAGCCCACAGGTCCGAGTCTGCAGCTCCGTACGCGATCGCCGTCTTCTTCGCCAGGATGGCCCCCGTGATGAATGCGGCCATCGGAATACCGTACAGGATGATCGAGGCCTTGAGATAGATCTGGGGCGCGATGACGACTTTGACCTTCTGGCCCTTCCGTGCCCCGAGCGGGTTCGCGGCCTCCATCAGCTCCTCATCGCCCGGATGACAGACACCGGAAGCGGCGCACTGTTCGCAGGCGCTTTTTTTCAGGATCGCCACTTTGGCCATATCTCCGTAAATTTCCGCTACGATGCCTTCTTCTTCGATCATCTGATAACCTCGACTGACATCAGGGACGGGACCGTCTGGATCCGGGAGGGGAAGCCCTTCGCCGGATCTCTGCCCTTTCAGCCCGGCTCCGGCTCACGGCTTTTTCTTCGCCCGGAGCAGTTTGAATTCAATGCTGTCCACGAGCGCCTGCCAGCTCGCCTCGATCACGTTCTCCGATACGCCGACGGTGCCCCACTTGTTCCTGCCGTCTCCGGATTCGATCAGGACGCGGACCCGCGCGGCCGTCCCCGCGGCGGCGGTCAGGACGCGCACCTTGTAGTCGATGAGCCGTACGCTCTCCAGTCCCTTGCCCGGGAAGTACTTCGGCAGCACCTTGCGAAGCGCCTTGTCCAGTGCATTCACCGGCCCGTTCCCCCAAGCGGCCGTGTGCTCGATATTGCCCCCCACCTCCACCGTAACGGTCGCTTCGCTGACCGCATTGGGATCGACCTTGCGCTTCTCCGTCAGGATGCGGTAGTCGATGCGATCGAACATGGAGAAGACGGACTCATAGCTGTGACCCGCGCGCAGCATCAGGAGCTCGAGCGATCCTTCCGCACCCTCGAATTCATACCCCTCGTTCTCGAGTTCCTTGACCTTTTTGAGGATCGTTCCGAGCTCGGGGCTGTCCCGGGTAAGCCTGATGCCGAGTTCCGCCGCCTTCTGAAGGATGTTGCTCCTGCCCGCCATATCGGAGACCAGGATGCGCCGCCGGTTCCCCACCAGCTCCGGCTTGATATGTTCATAGGTCAGCGAACTCTTTGCCATGGCATCGACGTGCACTCCGCCCTTGTGGGCAAATGCGCTGTCGCCGACGTAGGGCTGGCGCTTGCGATGCGGCAGGTTCGCCAGCTCATCCACATAACGCGACACGTCGCGCAAACGGGACAGGCTGGCGTCCGGGACGCATTCGATCCCGAGCTTCAGTTTAAGCGTCGGGATGAGGGAGCAGAGATTGGCGTTTCCGCACCGCTCACCATAGCCGTTCATCGTGCCGTGCACCTGGACCGCGCCCATCCGTATCGCCGTCAGTGAGTTCGCCACGGCGAGTTCGGCATCGTTGTGCGCATGGATTCCGAAGGGCGTCGCGATCGTCCTTTTCACCCGGGCGATGATCTCTTCGACTTCGTGGGGCAGCGTACCGCCGTTCGTGTCGCACAGGACGAGGCAGTCGGCGCCCGCTCCCTCCGCGGCGAGTAGCGTCTGGACGGCATACTCGGGGTTTGCCTTATATCCGTCGAAGAAGTGTTCGGCGTCGTAGACCACCTCATCAAGGTGTTTCTTCAGGAACGCTACGGAGTCCTCGATCATGTCGAGGTTCTCGTTCAGACTGGTCCCGAGCGCTTTCAGAACGTGCAGGTCCCAGGTCTTGCCGAAGATCGTTGCGACCGGCGCACCTGCGGAGACCAGCGCGCGCATGCTGGGGTCAGCGGCGGCCTTGAGCCGGGCGCGGCGGGTCGACCCGAACGCGGAGAGCTTCGCCTTCCTGAGCCTGACACGCCCCATCTCCTTGAAGAACTCCACGTCGCGGGGGTTCGAGCCAGGCCAGCCTCCCTCGATATAGTGGACGCCGAACTGGTCGAGCTTGCGCGCAACACGGATCTTGTCCTCGACCGAAAAATTCACATCCTCGGCCTGAGCACCGTCGCGGAGCGTGGTGTCGTATAGTTGCACTTTGGGCTTCATAGAATTCCGATAGAGAGTGAGGGTAAAGTTCAAACCCCGGCATTCGGAGGAGCGTCCCCTCCTGGCTCCTCACGGCATCATCACGCAGCTTTGTCCATCTCAAAAGCGTCGTGCAGCACCCGGACGGCAAGCTCCGTATACTTCGCATCGATCACGCAGGAAATCTTGATCTCCGACGTGCTGATCATCATGATGTTGATGCCTTCCTTGGCCATTGCCGAGAACATCTTCGCCGCCACACCGGAGTGAGAGCGCATGCCCACGCCGACGATCGATATCTTGGCAATATCTTCCTTGATGTTCACATTTTTCGCGCCGATCTCGGCCACGACCTTCTTCATGACCTCCAGAATCTTCTTGGCATCGGTCCTCGGCACCGTGAATGACATGTCCGTGAGGCCGCCCTCGCCGATGTTCTGAATGATCATATCAACCACCACGTTGTTGTCCGAAATGGTATTGAAGATATTCGCTGCAACGCCCGGCTTGTCCGGCACACCCTGGACCGTCACCTTCACCTGATTCTTGTCATATGCCACGCCGGACACGACCACCTTCTCCATATCTGCATCCTCCTTGGTCACCAGGGTACCCGGGTTGTCGTTGAAGCTCGAGAGCACCCGCACCGGTACA
The DNA here is from genome assembly GCA_035516965.1 of Nitrospirota bacterium. Classification (NCBI taxonomy): domain Bacteria; kingdom Pseudomonadati; phylum Nitrospirota; species Nitrospirota bacterium. Next base: position 33,914 of record DATIZR010000043.1, on the reverse strand, counting down.
TTGTATTTTTTCGCGAACTCGACGGACCGGGTCTGGAGCACTTTGGCCCCGAGGCTCGCCAGTTCGAGCATCTCGTCATAGGATATCTTGTCGAGCTTTCGCGCCTGCGGGACCATGTTGGGGTCCGTCGTATAGACGCCGTCAACGTCGGTGTAGATATCGCAGACGTCTGCCTTCAGCGCCGCGGCAACGGCCACGGCAGAGAGGTCCGACCCCCCGCGGCCGAGCGTGCTGACATCATCCTTTTCCGTGATGCCCTGAAAGCCCGCAACCACGGCGATCTTGCCTTCCCTGACGGCACACCGCAGCCGTTCTCCGGTGATTTTCTCAATGCGAGCCCGGGTATGGACGCTGTCCGAGATGATCCCGGCCTGCCGGCCCGTGAAGGACTGCGCCTTGTGCCCGAGAGACTGGATCGCCATGGCGAGCAGCGCGATGGTGACCCGCTCCCCTGTGGATACGAGCATGTCCATTTCCCGGGGATCGGGATTCTCGCTCACCTGGTTGGCCAGGTTGATAAGCTTGTCCGTTTCCCCGCTCATGGCAGATACGACCACCACGACGTCATGACCCTCCTCTTTGGTCCGTACAACCCGTCTCGCCACGTTCCTGATACGTTCGGGATTCCCAACGGACGTACCGCCGTATTTCTGAACTATGAGCACCCTTCTCCTCCGTTGTTCTGGTAATAATCGTCGCCACAGAGAGCACAGAGAATAAAATAAATATCGAAATTTGGAATTTTGAACCCTGAATATTTTTTGAGACCGATCTGTCCTCCGCGGCTCAATTTATTTATGCTTCATTTCTTCAAAAAATAATCCATCAGCTGGTACCCTTCTTTGAAGACGAGCGCGTCCTTCCGCAGCGCGATCCGTTCGTCGTAGTGTACCGGATCCCCGGTTCGCTCCTGCCTGTTGTCGAACAGAACGAAGGGGACCGGCTCGCTTGAATGGGTCCTGAGCTCGAGCGGAGTCGGATGGTCCGGAAGAACCAGGATCCGGTACTCGTCAAACTGCTTCATGCCGTGCATGATGTTTCCTACGATGAATTCATCGAAGTCCTCGATTGCCTTCATCTTGTTCTTGAGGTCGCCCGTGTGCCCCGCTTCATCGGGAGCCTCGACGTGGACGTAGACGATATCCCTGGCCTTGAGCGCCCAGAGCGCGTGCTCTGCTTTGCCGACATAGTTCGTATCGATCCAGCCCGTTGCGCCGGGGACATCGATCACTTCAAAACCCGCGTAAATGCCGATCCCTTTGGTAAGGTCGACCGCCGAGATCATCGCCCCTTCCAGTCCATACTTCTCCCGGAAGGTCGGCATGCTCGGCCTTCGCCCCTGGCCCCAGAGCCAGATGCTGTTCGCAGCACGTTTGCCGTTCTCCAGCCTTTTCCTGTTCACGGGATGGGACGTGAGCAGGTCCACGGATGCCTCCATGAGCCCGTTGATCGTCTCCTTGCCCTCACCGCGGGCCAGATAGTCCTGAATTTCCTTGTCCTGGATGTCGTGGGGAGGCGTGCACTCGGTCCCGTCATTGCCTCCCTTCCAGACCATGAGATGACGATAACTCACTCCCGGGTAAAAACGGATGCGGTCCGTGCCCAGCCTGCCGTCGATCTCCTCGATCAGAACGCGCGCCTCCTGGCTGCTGATGTGGCCCGCGCTGAAATCCTCCATGACGGCGCGGCGCCCGCCGCCGGCGGTCATGCCGCCGGTGATGCGGAGCGTAACCAGATTGCAGCGGAAGGCGACATCATCGGGAGCCAACTCAACCCCGATGCTTGCCGCTTCCAGGGGTGAACGGCCGGTATAGTACTTCCGGGGATCATAGCCCATGACGGTTAGGTTTGCCACATCGCTCCCCGGGGGGAATCCTTCAGGCACCGTGTGGACCATCCCCACCTGGCCCGCCGTCGCAAGCTGATCGAGATTGGGCGTCTTCGCCGCCTCCAGACAGGTTTTCCCCCCCAGCATCGCGTGCGGCCGGTCGGCCATTCCATCGCCAAGCAGAATAATATATTTCATAGAAGAACTATCGCCCTGACGCCCAGCATCGATACATCGCAGACCGGGCAGTTCCGTCCGCTCCGACCGCTGGTGTGGTATCCGGCGCGGAACCCTGGCAAAAAAAGGGAATCATCACGCGCCTGGGACGTCCCCTTCCGTGGTTTCGACAGCTACGCCCCGCTCCTTCAGGTACGCAATCCCTTCCTCGAGTTTCTTTTCCGTGCCCTCAAGCTCCAGCACCACTTCACCAACCGACTCGGTTACCTTGGCGCGCCTGATATTCGGCATGATGTCGAATTTTCTGGCCATGGTGAAGATCACCGGCTCCTTGATCAGGTCCTGAGGAAATGTCAATTTGACTCTCTTTGTAGCCATCCTCTTCTCCTTGACCGGCAGCAATCGAATACTTGCGAATGGGATGAGGCAGAGAAGCGGCGATCTCACGAATCCTCGATGCTTCCCGCCAGGAAGGCCGGTCGTTACTTCCCTCCCGCTATGGCCGGTACGATCGATATGTCGTCTCCGTCCTTGAGGGCGGTCTCCTCCCTGTTCACAAAACGGATGTCCTCTTCATTCACATAGATGTTGATGAACCGCCGTATCTTTCCGCCCTCGGACAGCCGCTCCTTCATTCCCGGGTAGTCCCTTTCGAGAGCGTCCACGAGTTCCGCAATGTTCTTCGCACTGCATTCCACTTCGGCCTTGCCGTTCGTGATCTTCTGCAACGGCGTCGGGATCCTAACCTTAATAGCCATGCATTCCTCCTCCTGGATGATGAAACTCCTGTCACCGTCCTTTCCGAGGACGATGACGTTCTCCCGGTTACAGCACCGTCACCGTTACTTCTGCTACCTTGCCTTCTTCTATGGAAAAACCCCGTGCCACCGGTTTGGAGCGGTCCATCAGGGACAGAATGACGTAGATCGCGTCGGGGTAGTTCGGGAGCTGCGTTCCGGGCCAGTAGGCCTGCTCCACATCAACAGAGGAAGGATATGCCTGACCGGTTGGATGGGAATGGAACAGGCCGATCATCTCGAGGCCGCTGTCCCTGATGTTCTTCATCACGCGGAACTGCTCCTCGGGGTCCATTTCGTAGTAATCGGGACCCGGCTTTGCGTTCCTCATGGGATATACCTTCTCCACGCTTCCATTCCTGCCACCCAACATGCCGCAGGCTTCGTTCGGGTAGCCGGCAAGGCAGTGTTCCACGATGACCTGAAGGTCGCTTTTATTTATTTTCAGCATAAGGCCCACGCATTCCAAAATCGAACCGGGCAGCACAACAAGGGCTGCCCCTGCATTCCGCTCTCCGTCATCTCAATGGTGCATGGAGCAGAACTGCTCGTAATCGATCAGTTCGGTTATCGTCGGATGCTCTCCGCAAACAGGGCATTCCCGGTTTCGCGGGACCTTGACAGTGCGGAAGTGCATGTCCAGAGCGTTCCACAGCAGGAGTCTGCCCTTGAGCGCGTGACCTATTCCCAGGATAGCCTTGATGACCTCGGTCGCCTGGATCGTGCCGATCACACCGGTCACGACACCGAGGATGCCGGCTTCCTGGCACGACGGGACCATGCCCGGCGGCGGCGGGACCTCGAAGAGGCAGCGGTAGCAGGGGCCTTCCCCCGGCACGATGGTCATCACCTGCCCCTCGAACCGGAAGACGGCCGCGCTCACCAGCGTTTTCTTGAGCATGACGCAGGCATCGTTCACGAGATACCGCGTCGGGAAGTTATCGCTCCCATCCACAACGATGTCGTAGTCCTTAATGATGTTCTTGATGTTCGCAGACGTGAGCCGCTCCTTGTGGGTCACGACGTTAACGTCGTGGTTCAGCGTCTCGTAGGTCTCCTTGGCCGAATCGGCCTTCAGCACGCCGATCCTGCCCGTATTATGAGCGATCTGGCGCTGGAGATTCGATATTTCGACACGATCGTTGTCGATCACGCCGATGGTGCCCACGCCGGCAGCGGCAAGATAGTATCCGACCGGGGAGCCGAGTCCTCCTGCGCCGACAAGCACGACCTTGGCGTTCAATATCCGTTCCTGGCCGTCGCCCCCCACTTCGGGAAGCAGGATATGCCTGCTGTACCTCAGTATCTGGTCTTCCGTAAATTCCATGATGATCACCTTGTATCCACTGGTCCCGATGTTGTCGGGGCACGCGGAGAAACACAGGAACAATAAATCGAAGCGACTTCCCTCGGTGTTAATCCGTTTTCATCGGTGGTTACACTTATCCTTTTTTCTTCTCTTTCTCTTTTCGAACAAAGATATGCCACTCTTTTTCCGCAGTCTGATCGACCTTCAGAACCTTCTGTCCCTCGTTCTCCATGCTCTTCGGTACGTTTTCGGATGCAGGTTTGTGGTCGGTGACGATCTCGAGCACCTCGCCAAGGTTCATTTTTTCAATGGTCAGCTTGGAACGCACAAACGTATAGGGGCAGACCTGGCCCTTGATATCGAGGATCTTATCTGGCTTGAATTCTTCGGCCATGACAAACTCCCGGGTACCTTACCCAGCAAAATATTAAAATAATGACTATAAGGCAGTTACGACATTTCGACCATAGCATGTTGAAAATCGAACTTTTCGTCTACCCCTGGCTGCTTTCTTCGACCCTGATGACAAGGGTCGGACCGGCCACACAATCCATGGTATTGATCTCATCAAGCGCTTTCCGCACATCACGCTCGACCGCCTCATGGCTCATCATGACCAGCGGCACTGCCGCGGCAGCGCCCCGCCCCTTCTGGATCACGGACGAGATGCTGATATTGTTCCTGCCGAGCACTCCGGAGATCCGCGAAAGAACGCCCGGCCTGTCCATGGCCGAAAAGCGGAGATAGTAACAGGACGTGATGTCCTCCATCTTTCTGATCCTGAGCGGTGCGCGGTCCCGGAAGGCCGCGACCGGGGACCTGTTTACGCAGCCGGCGAGGATGTCCCGACCGATATCGATGATATCGCTCACCACGGCGCTTCCCGTCGGCATGTCGCCGGCCCCCCTTCCGTAGAACATGGTGGAGCCAACGGCGTCGCCAACGACCGAAAGCGCGTTGAACACTCCGTCCACCGTCGCGATCGGATAGGACTCGGGCAGCATGGTCGGATGCACCCTCGCCTCCACTTCACCGTTCACCATTTTCGTGATCGCCAGCAGTTTGATCTTGCACCCCAGTTCCTTCGCGAAATCGATGTCCAGTGGCGTGATCTTGGATATGCCCTCGGTATAGATGTCCTCGAACTTCACCGGTGTGCCATAGGCAAGCATGGTCAGGACGGCAAGTTTGTGCGCCGAATCGATCCCCTCGATGTCGAAGGTCGGGTCCGCCTCGGCATAGCCCATGGACTGGGCCTCCTTCAGGACCTCCTCGAACTTCCTGCCTTCGTTCGTCATGAGCGTCAGGATGTAATTGCAGGTACCGTTCACAATGCCGTAAATGGACCTTAGGTTGTTCGCCGCAAGGCCGTTCCTGATGGCGGCGAGGATCGGGATGCCGCCTGCGACGGACGCTTCGAATCCCAGGGTGACTCCGGACTTCTCTGCGGCAGCATAGATCTCTTCACCGTGCACGGCGAGCAGCGCCTTGTTCGCGGTCACCACATGTTTTTTGTTCCTGATCGCCTCGAGCATGAACTCCCTCGCAGGCTTATACCCTCCGATGAGCTCCACCACGATATCGATGTCAGGATCACTTACGATCTCCTGCGCACTGGTCGTGAGCTTCACCTCACCAAGCCTGATACCGCGGTCGCGCTTGATGTCGAGGTCCGATATCTTCTTCAGGACGACCGGAGCGCCAAGCCTCTTCTTGATGACTTCAGCGTTCTCGATCAGGATGCGCGCCGTTCCCGTCCCGACCGTGCCAAAGCCAATAATGCCCACATTGATTGATTTCTTGGATGACATAGACGTCCACCTTGAGTTGTAAAACTTAAATTCGAAGCCTCATATTCTAAACGATGTAAAACGACAATAGAGGAATGTTGAAAAATCCGCTCAAGATTTAGAAATCAGGATTGAGATTTTATTTCTGCAGCGCCTTCCTGATGCCCCTGGCAGCCTGGCGCAGCCGCTGCTCGTTCTCAATGAGGGCGAAGCGCACATAGTGATCGCCGTATTCGCCGAAACCGATGCCAGGAGAGACCGCGACCTTCGCTTCCCTGATCAAATGTTTGCAGAACTCCAGGGAACCCTTCTTCCTGAAGGGCTCGGGGATCTCGGCCCAGACAAACATGGTTGCCTTCGGCTTTTCTATGCCCCAGCCGGACTTTCCGAGGCCTTCGATGAGCGCGTTCCTCCGCGACTGGTACATGTCGGAGGTCTGCTTGACGCACTTCTGCGGACCATTCAGGGCAATGATCGAGGCGATCTGGATCGGCTGGAACATACCGTAGTCAAGATAGCTCTTTATCTTGATGAGCGCGCCGACGACCTCCCTGTTCCCGACGCAGAAGCCGACACGCCAGCCGGCCATGTTGAAGCTTTTCGTCAGGCTGTAAAACTCCACGCCTACATCCTTCGCACCTTTAGCCTGCAGAAAGCTCGGCGCCCGGTACCCGTCGAAGTTCAGATCGGCATAGGCGAGATCATGGACGACAATGATGTCGTTCTCCCGGGCAAAGTCGGCGATCTTCTGAAAGAACGCGACATCCACGACGGCGGTGGTCGGGTTGTTCGGGAAGTTGATGATCAGCATCTTTGGCCGCGGCCACGTGTTCTTGAAGGCCTCCTGCATGTCGGCAAGGAAGTCTCCTTCCTTCCTGAGGGGAATCGAACGCACCTCGCCGCCCGCGATGATGACGCTGTAGGGATGGATCGGATAGGCCGGTGTGGTCGTGAGAACCACGTCCCCGGGCTCGATTACGGCAAGTGCAAGGTGGGACAGCCCCTCCTTGGATCCGATCGTGACCACGGCCTCGGTTTCGGGATCAAGCTCAACGCCGTAGTTCCTCCGATACCGGTCGCAGATGGCGGTACGAAGCTTTGTTATGCCCCTGGACGCTGAATAGCGATGGTTCCTGGGATTCTGTGCGGCCTCGACAAGTTTGTCCACGATGTGCCGAGGCGTAGGCTGGTCGGGATTGCCCATGCCCAGGTCGATAACGTCCTCGCCGCGCTTGCGCGCCTCAATCTTCATGGCGTTCACGATTCCGAAGACATAGGGCGGCAGCCTCTTGATCCGGGCATAGCGATCAGGCATTTCTATCTCTTTCTTTTTCAATGACTTTAACGGCCCTAACCATGCAATTTAAAAAGTAAAATTGATAATAGAACAGTAGTGAAATTTTGTCAATAAAAAATACTCTCCCCTTCCAGTGCTACGGTGCATAGGTGAAGTTAAAGGGCCGAACCTTTTTGTCAGACTGCTGTCGTGAGCCGACCTGATAGAGTCGTAACCCGCAACCACCCCGTCCAGATGCTCAATTTGGTATTATCGCAATGAGCTTAAGTATAATGGGGCTCATCACTATGCAAGAATGGCTGAACTCAGCGTAAATTTCGATTTGATTTCACCTCTTGATTATGTTGATTTACCAGCCTGATATAAGACTTTATACCTAGGCATGCATCAGCATCTAGCTCCAGCACGGCAATGAATGATAGAGGAGACATAAAATGAAACGGGTCATCTTCAGTTTCTTACTCGCCTTGGTTTTCATTGCCGAGGTCCTGCCCTCCTCTGCTTCAGCTGAATTCAAAAAAAACAAAAATCGCTGTCCTCGACTTCCAGCTCCAGGGGGGGATTCGTGATACCAGCGATATGGGCAAGATCGTCGCTGAATGGCTCATTACCGCCCTCGTGAAGGAGGGCCGATTCGACGTCATCGAAAGACGTCTTGCTGGAAAAGGTCCTGGAGGAGCAAAAGATGCACGCTTCGGGTCTCGTGGACGAGAGCGGCTCCTCGAAGCTCGGCAGGGTCTTGGGCGCGAAGGTTGTGATCACCGGATCGGTGATGCAGTTCCAGAACCTGATGGAGGTGAATGCCAGGATCATCGAGGTGGAGGGCAGCTCGATCGTGGCGGCGGAGAACGTGAAAAGCACGAGCGCGGCCAAGCTGGAGGACCTGGTGGTCCAGATGGCGGACAAGATCATCGGGGACTTCCCTCTGGAGGGATATATCGTCCAGCGTGACGGGAACAAGACCCTGATCGACCTCGGCAAGCGGGCAGGCGTCAAACCGGGCATGCAGTTCATCGTCCACCAGGAGGGCCGGATCATCAAGCATCCGAAGACCGGCGAAGTTCTTGACATCGAACGCAACGAGACCGGAACGATCGAGGTTTCGGTTGTGAAGGCGAAGACCGCTGATGCGACGATCCTGAAGGAGAACGAGGACAATCCAATCGCTGCGGGACAGATGGTCAAGAGCAGCATTGATCTTGCTCCCTCCGCAGAACCGAAAAAGGTAGACTTTGAACGCCCCGCCCCGGCCGCTGCCGACGGCGGCCTCGGTTCCCAACTGGCCGCGGTTAACGCCCAGATCGAGGAACTGCGCCGTCAGAAGATCAACAACGACAGCGGCTGGAAGAACAGGTATAAGGAGATCGACCGCACTCTGTCGGCCCTGGAAAAGCGGAACAAGAAGGCAGCCGATGTCTTTCTTTCTCGGGCCAGGCTGCTGGAGGCCGTAGACAAGCTGGACAATGCGGAGAAATTCATCCACAAGGCGCTTTCCGCACAGCGTCATTACCCCGAAGCATACGAATTGAAGGGCGATCTGTATTTGTGGGACGCCGCGAAACCCAAACCCTCCTACAATAAGAACAAGGCGCTCAAGCGGGCGCTCGAGGGCTATGGGGACGCTGCAAAGTACGCTCCGAACGCGGACTTCCAGGCGGAGATGTACCTCTCAAGATAGGGAACGCCTATGCGTACCTGGGAGAAAAATCGGACAAGGCAAAGGACTTCTGGCAGAAGACTGTCGCAACGGCTCCATCGAGCCAGGCGGCTAAAAAGGCCAAAGAGCGCTTGAAGTAGTCTCGGAACGGCCCGAAGGCTTTTCTTCGGCAATCAATTTCATAGAAGGCCGGAGAAATCCCGGCCCTCAGGTCCCGTGGAGCACAAACGGCACGTCTTTCTTCGGCCGGGCCGGCCAGCTGTCCGGGAGACATCCGATAATCCCTCTGGTACACCCCCTCGAGAGACCAACTCCTTTGTCACGAACCTCCTGAAGGCTCCTGCACTGATAATGATACGTCCCGTCTTCCCATTTTGTGTTTGATTTTTCACTATGACTGTGATATTTTTTGCAAATCATGATCACCGACGACGTTCTTGCAGAGTCTCAACAATATCTGATGAACACCTATGGACGGCAGCCGCTCGTGCTCGTGAAGGGCCGCGGTGCCAAGGTCTACGACTCCGACGGCAGAGAGTACCTTGATTTTGTGTCCGGTGTCGCCGTGAATAATCTCGGCCACTGCCATCCCCGCGTTGTCGTTGCGCTCCAAAAGCAGGCGCAGCGCCTCATGCACGTCTCGAATCACTATCATAACGAACCGCAGATCAACCTGGCAAAGGCGCTGGTCCGGAATTCCTTCGCCGATAAGGCTTTTTTCTGCAACTCAGGGACCGAGGCGGTTGAAGCGGCCATCAAGCTGGCGCGCAGGTACAGCCGCGAGGTGCTGAAACAGGACCGTTACGAGATCGTTACCATGGCAGGTTCCTTTCATGGCCGGACCATGGGATCGCTCTCTGCTACAGCACAGACGAAGATCCATAAAACCTTTGAGCCCCTCCTGGAGGGGTTCCAGTACGTGCCGTTCAATGACCTCACTGCCGCTGAGAAGGCGGTGAACGAACGTACCTGCGCCATTCTCGTGGAGCCGCTTCAGGGGGAGGGCGGCGTTAACATCCCGGAGCCTGGATATTTAGGAGGGCTTCGTGAACTCTGCAACCGGCACAGCATCCTTTTGGTGCTCGACGAGGTCCAGACCGGTATGGGCAGAACTGGCCGCCTTTTCGCATACGAACATACCGGAATTCAGCCCGACGTCGCGGCTCTCGCGAAGGGGCTTGGAGCTGGTATGGCCATCGGCGCGCTGATCGCTACAAACCGGGCTGCGCAGGCTTTTACTCCCGGTTCCCACGGTTCCACCTTCGGAGGTAACCCGCTTGCCTGCGCGGCAGCCCTGGCGTCCCTGGAAGCCCTGCTCGAGGACAACATCATCATTCCTGCCGTGGAGCATCTGGGAAGGCATTTCCGGGAACGGCTTGCAGGGCTCCGGCAGAAATACGCCTTCATCAAAGACGTGCGCGGAATGGGCTTGCTCATCGGCATGGAGCTGGACTTCGAGGGGAAGGACGTTGTCAGCGCCTGCCTCAAGGAGGGCTTCCTGATCAATTGCACGATGGACACCGTGCTCCGGTTCATGCCGCCGCTCATCATAACCGAAGAAGAGATCGACAGCCTGATCGACACGCTGGACCGGATTTTTTCGAAACGCTGATCGGGATCGGGCAGCATCTGCGCACAGGCGGCTTTTCCCGGCCGCCTCGTATGGTTTGGACCCAAATAGTAAGGTGGTTCCGGACGGAACCATTGGAGAGCGAATGAAAAAAGACCTGCTCGCAGTCTCAGACCTGACTCCCCGGGAGATCGAAAATATCCTGAAACGTTCCGCTGCCCTGAAGAAGATGCAAAAACAGGGAAAGAGTCACCAGCCGTTGAAGGGCAAATCGCTCGGTATGATCTTCGAGAAGTCCTCCACCCGCACGCGCGTGTCATTTGAAGTCGGCATGTATCAGCTGGGAGGACAGGCCCTGTTCCTCTCGCCGAACGACCTTCAGATCGGGCGGGGGGAACCCCTCTCCGATACGGCGAGAACCCTTTCCCGGTACCTTGACGGGATCATGATCCGTACATTCGCCCAGTCCACCGTGGAGGAGCTCGCAACGAACGCTTCGATCCCGGTCATCAATGGGCTCTCGGACCTCCATCACCCCTGCCAGGCCCTTGCCGACCTCTTCACGATCAACGAGAAGCTCGGAAAGCTTAAGGGGCTCCGGCTCTGCTATGTCGGGGACGGCAACAACATGGCTCATTCCCTGATAGAGGCATGCGTGGAGACGGGAATGCACGTTTCTCTCGCCTGTCCTCCCGGCTACGAACCTGATGCGGGGATCATGCGCGAGGCCCGGCAGATCGCCGCCGGGACCGGTTCCGAACTGAAGCTCTCAAGCGACCCTGCGAAGGCGGCAAAGGACGCGGACATCGTCTATACCGACGTCTGGGCGAGTATGGGACAGGAGAGTGAACACGCCAAGCGTGTCGACGCATTCCGCGGCTTTCAGGTGAATGCCGCGCTCATGGCCGCCGCCTCGCCGCGTGCGATCGTCATGCATTGCCTTCCCGCGCATCGCGGTGAAGAGATTGCAGCCGAGCTGATTGACGGCCCCCGCTCGGCCGTATTCGACCAGGCAGAGAACCGGCTCCACACGCAGAAGGCCATCCTTGAATTCCTGATGGGATGATTTCCCCCGGCGCCCGTTGTCCCGCGAATCATGCATTATCAGCGCTGCCTGGCCACAAAGAGAGATTGCTAATAAATCTCAAATTAGAATCTCACGCTGACAAGCCCTCCCCAGTATGCTATAAAAAAGACGTGGCTGCTTACGATGACCACGGGGAGGTGCGGGATGAAACCGTTGATCGGCATTACCATGAATCTGGACGTCCAGCCCACGAGGGACCTGAACATCCTTGACCAGGACTATGGTAGGGCGGTGCTCCGGGCAGGCGGCATACCGGTTCCGCTTCTTGGGATCGAGACTTCCATCTCCGATCTCGTGAACCGGCTTGATGGGTTCCTGTTCACGGGCGGTGATGACATCAGTCCCCGGTTCTACAACGAGAGGCCGCTCAAAGACGCGCGCATGCGCCCGTCTCCGGACAAGCGGACCCGTTTCGAACTCAACCTCTTCAGTGCCGTGGCCCGGACAAAAAAACCGGTGCTTGCCATCTGCCACGGCGCGCAGTTGGTGAATATCGCCCTTGGCGGCACCCTGTATCAGGATATTTCCCTCCAGATCAGGAAAGCGCTGAAACACGGACCGGCAAAGCCGGGCGAAAAAGTGTATCATACGGTAAGCGTGTTCGAAGGCACCCGGATATGTCAGATCCTGGGCGGACGCCAAAAAGGCGACTGCTCCCTCAAGGTGAGAAGTTCGCATCACCAGAGCATCAAAAACCCCGGACGGGGGCTGAGGCTTGCCGCCGTGTCGTCGGACGGTGTCTTTGAAGCCCTGGAATCCCGCGGAAAGAACACCTTTCTGATCGCTGTCCAGTGGCATCCGGAAAAAACGATCAATGACCGGTACACAAAAAAGCTTTTTACGGCGCTTATCAACGCGTCCCGGAAATGACGGGGCATTCACACGCGCACTGCTGTTCCTTATCGCGTTCATCCTGATCTCGGTTTTCCCCGCTGCATGCCGGAAAGCCGACGACAGTCTGCTTCCCGGCTACCTCTATCTCCGGCTGAACACCAATCCGACCACGCTTGATCCCGCACTCATCACCGATGTCATGGGCGGCTCGATCGCCGCAAAGCTCTTCAACGGACTGGTCCGCTTCAACGAAAATCTCGACATTGTGCCTGACATAGCCCGGTCCTGGTCGCTCTCTCCGGATCAGCGGACCTACACGTTCCGCTTGAGACGGGACGTCCGCTTCAGCAACGGCCGCCGGGTGACAGCGGACGATTTCCGCTACTCCTTCGAGCGGGTCCTGACGCCCGCATCAAAGGCGCCTCTTACCTGGGTCCTGGACAAGATCGAGGGAGCCGACGATTATCTCGCCGGCAGATCCCGGAAGATATCCGGAATCCGGGTCGTTAATGATCACACCCTGGCGCTCACTCTCAGGCAGCCCTTCGGACCCTTCCTGTCGCTTCTGGCCATGACGACCGCCTATGTCGTACCCCGGGAGGAAGTTGACCGGCTGGGACAGGATTTCGGCACTCATCCGGTCGGCAGCGGACCCTACGTGCTGACCGAATGGAAACACGGCCAGTCTATCACCCTTTCTGCGAGGGAGGACTACTTCGAAGGACGTCCAAAGCTGAACGGCATCTCGTACCGGGTCATACCCGAGGATCTCACCGCCGTCGTGGAATTCGAAACCGGCAGGCTCGACATCCTCCAGATACCTTCCTCCGAATACAGGCGCTACACCACCGATCCAGCATGGCGGGATCACGTCTACGGCAAGCCAGGGTTGAACAGCTACTATCTCGGTCTGAACTGCACCCGTCCCCCCTTTGACGATATCCGCGTACGGCAGGCTGTGAACATGGCCATTGACCGGCAGCATATCCTGAATACCCTCTTTGAAAAAAGGGGTGTGCTCGCTTCAGGCCCGATCCCTCCCGGACTCTGGAAGAACGACCGGCTGACGCTGATCTCGGGCGGGTATCAATACGATCCGCGGAAGGCAAAAGAATTGATTGAGGAGGCGCGGGCGAAGGGAACTGACGTCAGGATCTACATCCCGGCAGATCCCGAGGTGCTGGATATCGTGGAAGTCATCCAGCGTTATCTCGGGAATGCGGGATTGAACGCCACGATCACCCAACTGGACTGGAGCGCTTTCAAACACGCGGTGAACGAAGGAGAGCCTGACGCCTTCTGGCTCTCGTGGTGGGCGGACTACCCGGATCCGGAGAACTTTCTCTTCCCGCTGTTCCATTCGGCAAGCGTCGGCTCCGGAGGCAACCGTACCCGGTGCAACGACCCCGAACTCGACCGGCTGATCGAGGCTGCACAGCACACTATGATCGAACGCCAACGGTATGCGCTCTACCGCAAGGCCGAGGACCGCATCATCCGGAACGCGCCCTGGGTTTTCATGTGGCACCGGGCCGATTATTTCGTCGTTCAGCCCTGGGTCAAGGACTTTAAGATATATCCTATCTATTCCATCGACAAACGGGTTGATGTTACCGTGAAACGATAAGAGGGAAGGCAGTTTGCCGTCTTCCCTCCCTCACAGCATGTCATGCTGTCTTCTTCTGCAGCCCCTCCCCGCTCCACGTGCGGATAGACCGTTTTACGCGGGCCGCCATCTCCGGTGAAAAATCCCTGATTCCATGAACTTCTCGCGCATGAACCGCTGTGCCGTCAGCGATCAGTTCTTCGGTCATCGCGATATATTTCCACCTGCAGCCGGGGCCAAGGTCACAGTCATACACCTTCATCCCGGCAGCAGTTGCCTCGGCAACTGCCTCTGGCCCCGCCGGGGAATAGGCCTTTTTTATGCTCCCCAGCAGTTCAGGAGTCACCGCTGGTATGCCATGGACATCCCGCAGATGGAGCGCGACCATGTCGGCGAGCAGCTCTTCCGTTGCAACATGTCTCCACGAACACTTGTTCCCTAGACTTGCACATCTGAATTCTCTCATGGGGCACCTCCCGGGTTCAAACCTGGACCGTAAAGGGACTGTCTGTCTTGGTTAAAGTATAGCATATCGATCAAGCGGAGCCTTGGTTGGACCGGCGGATTCCAGGACCGTGAAAAAAGAAACGCCGGCATCGTGATCGATGTCCGGCGTCCTTGCTGTCGATGTGGGAAGGGATGCCTTAATTCATGCCACCGTAGGAATGAAGACCGGAAAGAACGAGATTGACACCCAGATAGGTAAAGATAACCGCGAGGAAACCGACCGCGGAGATAACCGCCATCTGGCTGCCCTTCCAACCTCGGACATACCGTGCGTGGAGATAGATGGCGTACACGAACCAGGTGATGAGCGACCAGGTCTCTTTCGGGTCCCAGCTCCAGTACGTTCCCCAGGCGCTGTTTGCCCAGACCGCCCCGGTGATGATGCCGGCGGTCAGCAGCGGCCAGCCGATCGCGATCATTTTGTACGTCACATCGTCCAGCTGGTCCATCGTCGGCATGTACTGATGCAGGAAGGACTTCAGACGCATTCCCCGCAACCAGACGATCACGAAGATCGCGATGATGACCGCCCAGCTGACGAGCACCACCGGCAGCGAGGAACTGACGAAGGTGGCTTCGAACATGTGTTTCTTGAAAGACTCCCCGGCGGCCAGATTCTTGAGCTGGATGAGATAAACGAAATCGATGCCCATGGCTATCAGCAGGCCGACCGCCAGCGTCACGCAGAACGACCAGAAAAGGAAGACCTGCGCCTTGTGGCGGGAACCGGAGACGATGAGGAAGATGAACCACGCCAGTACCAGTACTCCAAGGCCCAGCCAGAATGAGGTTTTCATGCCATGACCCGCCATGATATAGCCGAGCGTTGCAAGGGCAAGGATCGCAACGATGCCAGAGACCATATTGAAGGACGTGCCGCGGTCCTCGGTGTCCATGAGCAGATAGAGCATGCTGATGGCGAAGGCGATGCCGAACGCGGCGTACCCGAGGAAGCTCACGAGTACATGGTAGAACAGCCAGTTGCTCTTGAGGGCAGGGACGAGCGGCGTGATCTCGCTGCTGATGCCGGAGACATTGATAAACGCCAGCGCTAGAAACGCCACGGGCAGAACGAAGGCACCAAAGACCCTCGTCTTGTACTTCAACTCGACGATGATGTAGATGAGAACCGTGCTCCACGTGAAGAATACGAGTGATTCGAACAGGTTCGACAAGGGCACCCTGCCGATGTCCATCTGGTAAGACTCCCACCACCGCGTGAACAATGCAGCGGTCTGGATCGCGAACCCGGTATAGGTGATAATGGATGCAGTCTTTCCGATGGCTTCCTTCTTGAATGCCAGAAAGCTGATGTACAGGACCATGGCAACGAGGTAAGCCAGTGTGGCGATATTAAAAAGTAAGGAGCTATTCATCAATCGATTCCTCCCTGAAATTACTACCTGATCTTGTCAACGATCCGGCTGAACTCCCGCTCGAATCCGATCCGGTTGCGGTTGGACGAGCCGGCCACCGTGACGACCGCCTGCCCTTTCCGATCCTGGATCCTCACCCAGAGCTTACGATGGGAGCCGAAGAATGCGATGAGCGGACCAATGCAGAGCAGGATAAAACCCGTATAAACGATCCATACGCCGGGGTCCTTCGTCACCTGGAGTCCCGTGTAACGGGCGCCCCAGTACTCCACGAAGCTGATCACATAATCCTCGGGAAGGGAAGGCTGGAGTGGGTCGATCTTCAGCAGATAACTCCTGGAGACAAGCGTCGTGCCCTTCAGTATCTCCACTTCTACCGTCGGGTTGATCAGTTCGTCGTTCTCGGTGTGAAAGAATTGGACTTGGCCGGTTGCCGGGTCGCGCATTCCGTAGGGGGCGAAGCTGACTGCTTTGATCGTCCGGTCGATCGACGGCACATACTGCGCTTGACCGGGATCCAGAGCGATCGTTTCGCCTTCGGACCGGGGACTGTCCTTGCGGCGGACGTTCAGGACGATCTTGCCGCGTCCGTCGGGGATCATGCCGTAGCTGGACTGATAGAAGGTAATGCCGTGAAAGGTCAGCGGATCGTTCACGCGGATCCGCTTGTCGAGTATTTTTTGCCCGTTCTGGTCGAACACGCTCAGCGTGCTGTGGTACTCGGAAGGCATGCCGGTCGGCATTCCTTTGGCATTGATGTAGTAGTCGACGTCGAAGTTGTCGCAGCGGACGAAATAACCCAGCGGCATTGCCGGCAGGCCTCCTTCCGCGCTCGGGATGACAGGACTTTTAGCAACTCCCAGCGAGTCCACGATCTTGTCCCACATGGGCTCGTTCCTGAGATATACGACTTTCGATGCGCCGCCCTCCGGCAGGTTCAAGAACGCCTTGAACCCGAAAAACGCCCCGATCAGGGCGCCGATGAACACGAGCAGGATGCTGACATGGGTGATGATGTATCCGAGACGGCTGTAAGCGCCCTTTTGCGTCATAAGCTGAATGGCCCCTGCTCCGTGATACTCGCTGACCCGGTAGTGGTGGGCGGCAAGCGTACGGGACACGCGCTCCAGTGCCGATCCAGCATCCCCCTTGAAGACGATCTCCTGCTTGAACGGCAGGGCCTTCAAGCCCTCGTCCTCAATCGGTTTGAGAGGCGCTTTGATGATTCTCCAGGTCGGAGGGAACCGGTCGAGCGTGCAGACCGTCAGGTTAGCCGTAAGCAGGAACAGAAGAAGCACGAACCACCACGTGTGATACATATCGAAGAAGCCGATCGCCTCGAACAGCGTGACGGTGGTCTGGCTGTATTCGCGCAGATACCTTTCGGGGGATTCATTCTGCTGGATGACCGTGCCGATGACCGATACGATGGCCAGAATAATGAGCAGTATGACAGCGAGCTTTACTGAGGAAAGGAATTTCCATACCTTCTCCGCGGCAATTTCCACAAGCCCTTTTTGATTTTCCAATGCAGCGCCTCCCGCCTGGCACAAAAGATTTTTAAAATTAACATACTAGCGTAATCGGTGTCAAGGCTTTTCAGGCATCGCAGCGAGCGTCACTCGTTGCCCGTTCCTGCTGGGGACCGCCGGTGCCGCCAGAAAGCCGCCCTGCAGACAGGGCGGTAAGGGAAAAAAGAATGGAAACAACTTTTGACTTTACAGCAAGGTTGCTGCGAGTTCGGCGAGATCCGATCGCTCACCCTTGACCAGGGTGATGTGTCCCGCGAGCGACTCAGATTTGAACCGTTCAACAACATAGGAAAGGCCGTTGCTTGAAGAGTCAATGTAGGGGTTGTCGATCTGGTAGGGGTCGCCCGTGAGCACGACTTTTGTGCCCTCGCCGGCCCGCGTTATGATCGTCTTGATCTCGTGGGGCGTCAGGTTCTGAGCTTCGTCGACGATCAGATACTGGTTGGGCATGCTGCGACCGCGGATATACGTGAGCGGCTCCACCTCGATCATGCCGAGGTCGAAAAGGCTCTGCAGGTCCTTTTTCCCCTTCGCCCTGCCCGGCTGCGCCGAGGAACCAACGAGGAAGTCGAGGTTATCGCGTATCGGCTGCATCCAGGGCTTGAGCTTCTCTTCGATATCGCCCGGCAGGAAGCCGATGTCCTTCCCCATGGGGAATACGGGGCGGGATACGACGAGGCGCAGGAATGAACGGGAATCGATGGTCTTCTCAAGTCCCGCCGCCAGCGCCAGAAGAGTCTTGCCGGTGCCGGCTTTGCCCACCAGCGTCACGAGGCGGATGTCATCATTCAACAGCAGATCGAGAGCAAATTGCTGCTGTTTGTTCCGGGCGGTGATGCCCCAGACCCCGTGCTTCACGTTGGCGATCGGCACAAAGGAGAACTTCTGCTGGCTGTACCGGGCAAGAGCGGTCTGCGATGCATTGGCCTTGTTCTTGAGGAGCACGAACTGGTTTGCGTAAGGCCGGGGATCGGCTGCCGGCAGTTCCCCATTAGCGTAGAACTCCTCGATCGCGGAGGGCTCGACGGCAAGCTCCAGTTCTCCGGAATAGAGCTCATCGATCATGATCGTCTCGGACTCGAAGTCCTCGGCATGGATGCCCACGGCATCTGCCTTGATCCTCAGGTTCGTGTCCTTGGTCACGAGGACCACGGGAAGATCATCATGCTTCAGGTTCAAGGCCGTCGCGAGGATGCGGTTGTCTGCCTTGGCCGCGATCAACTCGTGCGGGAGATATTCCGGAGATTGGTGGTTCAACTCAACGCGGAGGTTCCCGCCGCCCTCAAGCGTCACCCCTTGGGAGAGCTTTCCCTTCTGACGGTATTCATCAAGGATTCGCGACACCTGGCGGGCGTTCCTGCCGATTTCATCGATCCCCTTTTTGAACTTGTCCAGTTCCTCGATCACCACGATCGGGATCACGACATCATTGTCCTCGAACGCAAAGATCGCCCGCGGGTCATGGAGCAACACATTGGTGTCCAGCACAAAAACTTTTTTCATCGTCCGTCCTTTTCAGAGCCGAAGTTCGCCGCGGCTTCGGGGAACCATCGATTGCTGTCGTATGAAATGGGATCGTCCAACTCGCGACCGGAAGGCTGCAGTCCCGGAAAGCGGCGCGGTCCGATTTACGGTGAAAGCCTCACAGCCCCCTCGCGAATAACGCACACACGGCCCGTGCTCACATCGGCGATGGTGGAGGGTAGGCCCCCGGGCGCTGCTCCGGCGTCGAGGATCAGATCCACCTGCGAGCCCAGGGACGAGGCCGCTTGTTCCGCCGTAGTGGGGCTTTCCTGGCCGGAGCGATTTGCGCTCGTTCCGGTAAGCGCGGTGCCGATGAACGAAAGCAGCTGCCTCGTCAGTTCACTGCCCGGCACCCTGATCCCGATGGTGCCGCTCCCCCCTGTCAGCAGGGGGAGCACCCGGCTCCCTGCGGTGAACACGAGCGTGAGTGGCCCCGGCCAGTAGGCCGCCATCAGTCGCCGGCCTTCGGCGTTCAATTCAGCGACCCAGTTCCCTACCTCAATGCCGTCCCTGATCAAAAGGAGGATTGGCTGGTCCACGGATCTCCCCTTGATGGAAAAGAGCCTCTTGACAGCCTCGGCATTGGCGGGGTCGACTCCCAGACCATAAAAGGTATCCGTGGGATAGATGACAACCCCTCCCCGCGAGATCACATCCCTGCAGCGGACAAATGCAAATTCCGGATGGGCGGGATCAATCTTGATGATATCAGCGGCCATCCCGGGCTCTCCTGCACACAATCAACCGGATGCGATCCGTGTTCCGATGTCTCACCCGTTCCTCATCAGAACGATGTCTCCGTTGTTCCGCTTAAGCGCCCCGGCCACGACAGGGCACTTGACCTTGAACAGGAAAAATATGCGGTCGTTGTCCTCCTTCGCGAGAGTCTCGTAGTTGGCCTGTCCCTTACTGACGATGAGATCCGCCGAAAAATACGCGGCCAGGAAGCGCGGGGAGCAACATTCCAGCAGCGTTCCGATCCCGTCGTTGCCGTTGTCAATGACCTCCGCGAATTCGGACAGCCCGACAGCAGCGGCATCCTCAAGCGTGGCATCGTTGATCACCGGGGATCCCTTCACAACGGCCGTCACGGACCGGCCCTGCTCCCGCAGGGCTTGGATCAGGATGCGGTCGAAGACGATCTCGCCGGCGTTGTCGCAGAGATAGAGAATGTTCCGAGATCCCTCGAGCGCCTGGGCGAACGCAGCATAGTCCGCATGCGACAAGGGAAGTGAGAATGAGTCATCGATCGCCCGTTCGAGATCGATGCTGTCGTAGATTCCGAAATCAATGACATTTCCCGCGATCGCCGCACGGACCGCTCCTTCCAGCCGGTCCGACACGGCCAGGGCGCGGGCCTCTACACCCGGCAGTATTTCGAGGGCGATCCGGTTGTACTCATCCTTCAGCCGCTGGTAGGGGTCGATCCCGGTTTCCCGGCGCAGAAGTCTGTGGATAATGGTGGTCGTGCGAGCGGGAACCTCATCGAGCGAAGCCTTGTTAATGATCGCTTCGGCCCTGCGGGCTATCTCCCGTCCTCGCTCGCCGTTCACTCCTGCATGGGTGAGCGTGCGCCGGACCTGCCCGAAGAAGCAGGGCAGGCATTCAAGCTCGGTCTTCACGATGCCGGCCCTTGTGGCGCGGAGCCTGCCGGCTTTTTCTTCCAGCGCCGGCGGCGGGATTTCTTCTTTGCCGGACCGGCGCCTGCAGCCTCAATGGGAGCCGCCTCCTTCTGGGCCGTCGAAACCGTCGAAATCGCCTGGAGCCGCCTTGCCTTGTCCTCCACGTCCCGTTCCATCTCCACTTTGAAGACCTTTATCCGGTTCGCGACCTTCACATCGCCAACGCCGATGATCTGTGCTGCAAATACGCCTGCGTTTTTCGCGCCGCCTTTGCCCAGTGACATCGTTGCGACCGGCACACCGCCGGGCATTTGGGCAGTCGCAAGAAGTGCATCGAGCCCCTTGAGCGGTGAAGAATCGATCGGCACGCCGATCACCGGCAGCGTGGTATGAGAGGCAACGACGCCGGCCAGATGGGCGGCCCAGCCCGCTCCGGCGATCAGGACCTTCAGTCCGCGCTTCTCGGCGCTCTGGGCATATTCCAGCACTTTCTTCGGCGTACGGTGGGCTGAGGCTATCGTCATCTCATAATCGATGCCGAACTCCTGCAGCATCGCTGCCGCCTCCTGCATGATCGGGAGGTCCGAATCGCTCCCCATCAGTATTCCAACCAGTGGTTTTCCCATGATGAACTCCTCTGCAATATTAGAAATGTGAACTTTTCGTGCGTCGTTTCGTTACGTACCCGTCTCGAGCGCCCGTGCGCCGATGTCCCTCCGGTAGTGCGCCCCCTGAAAAGAGATATCGTGAACAGCCGCATAGGCGCTGTCGATGGCCGCGGCCACCGTAGGGCCGAGCCCGGTCACGCCGAGCACCCTTCCGCCGTCGGTTACGATCTTTCCATTCCTGACCGACGTCCCCGAATGAAAGACCATGGCATTGCTGCGCTCCGCCGCCCGCTCCAGCCCGGTAATCTCGACGCCCTTCTCATAGTTCCCGGGATAGCCCCCCGATGCCATGACAACGCACACCGCGGAATCCGGCTTCCACCGGATATCGGTCTTAGCGAGTCTGCCGGCCAGAATGGCCTCGATGATGTCGATGAGGTCCGTGTCGAGACGGGCCATGATGGGCTGTGTCTCCGGATCGCCGAAGCGTGCGTTGAACTCCAGCACCCTAGCCTCCCCGTTGTGTATCATGAGCCCGGCGTACAACACTCCCTGGAACAGCCGGTCTTCCTTCTCCATGGCCCGCACCGTTGGAATCATGATCGTCTCCATGACCTGGCGTTCCAGTTTCGCCGTCACGATCGGGGCCGGAGAGTAGGCCCCCATACCGCCCGTGTTCGGCCCCTTGTCCGCATCGAACACCCGCTTATGGTCCTGCGATGACGCCATCGGCACGACGGTCTTGCCGTCGGAAAAAGCCATGAACGATGCTTCTTCACCCTTGAGGCACTCTTCGACCACGACCCGTTCTCCGGCCGCACCGTAGGCCTTCTGCGCCATGATGAGGTCCAGGGCGTTCACTGCATCTTCAACGGACTCGGCCACGACGACACCCTTGCCCGCGGCCAAGCCGTCGGCCTTGACCACGATGGGCGCCCCCTTATCCCGCACGTAGGCTTCTGCCCGGGCTTGATCGGTGAAAACCGCATAGTCCGCCGTCGGGATATCGTACTTCTTCATCAGGTCCTTGGAGAACCGCTTGCTTCCCTCGATGATCGCCGCCTTGCCGCTGGGTCCGAAGATGCTGAGACCGGCCTTCGTGAACTCGTCCACGATTCCCATGGAGAGCGGCCCTTCAGGCCCGACCAGTGTCAGATCAACGGCCCTGGATCGCGCGAATTCCAGCAGCCCCTTGATATCTTCAGCTTTAATCGGGACGCATTCCGCGAGGTTTGCAATGCCGGCGTTCCCCGGCGCCGCAAAGATACGCTTCACTCTCGGGCTCTGCGCAATCTTCCAGACCAGCGCATGCTCCCTTCCCCCGCCGCCTACGACAAGCACCTTCATGCACTACTCCTTTGTGATGAGGGTCCATGAGCCACGAGGGATGATACGGCATCCTTTCATGGTTTCCTGCATCCTGCATCGAGCATCATTTTTTCCCGGCTCCCCGCTCCGCCTTCTGTGTGTCGGAGGATGCCCTCATTCATACTGCCCGTCCGATACCCTTCGAGATCGATGCAGACGTAGGTATAGCCGAGCGCCTTGAGTCCGCTTACTATGGTCCGGGCCGTCTCATCAGAGAGCAGCAGGCTGAAATCACGCCGGTCTATCTCTATCCTTGCCGTATCGCCATGATGACGGACGCGCACCTGGCCGATGCCGAGTGCATGGAGGTGGTCTTCGGCCGACAGGATGGTCTTCAAAATGTCCGGTGTTATCCTTCTACCGTAGGGTATGCGGGAAGACAGGCAGGCCGCGGACGGCTTGTCCCAGAGAGGCAGAGCCAGCAGCCTGGCGCAATCACGTACGTCATTCTTGGTGAACCCGGCTTCCCTCAACGGGCTTCTGACCCTGAACTCCGCTGCGGCCCTGCTGCCCGGCCGGAAGTCCTTCAGGTCATCGGCATTCGAACCATCCAGGATGAAGGGGATCCCCTCGCCCCCGGCAATATCCTTCAACTTGCCGAACAGCTCCTTCTTGCAGAAATAACAGCGATCGGGAGGATTGGCCGCAAATTCCTCGCAGGCAAGTTCGTCGGTTTGAATGACGCGGTGATCGACGCCGAGGGAGCGGGCGAACCCGCTTGCTTCAGCGAGTTCGGCCGGAGGATAGGTTTGGGAATCCGCGGTGACGGCTATGACACGTGGACCCATGACCTCAACGGCGGCCCTCAGTACCAGGGAGCTGTCAACGCCGCCGGAGTAAGCAATGACTGCGGAGCCCATCTCGCGGAGCAGTTCCTTGAGATGTTCCCATTTATGTTCAATCGTCATTGTCGCGATAATAACACAGCTGGAGCGGAAGTGTCAATAACAGGATGAATTCTAAAGGATTGCGGAGGCCGTGATAATGCATCCCCGCGGATAGAACCCCTCGCATGGAACGGACAGGCAGATCATTTTTTCCCCGAAGGGGCGATGTAGCCGAGTTTCGACGAGAGGGCCTTGCCCGCCTCCTGGATGAAGGAGAGAACACCGCCATTTTCAAGCCGCTCATCGGTCAGCCGGGCGGACGGAGCTACGATTCCGATCGCAGCGATGACATTTTTCGAGAAGTCCCTGACTGGCACTGCCGCGCTCCTTACATCCAGATCGCACTCCTCGTTCTCGATGGCGTATCCCTTGTTTGCGGTTTTCCGCAATTCCGTCAGAAGAGCCTCCCTCGTTTTGATGCTTTTTTCGGTCATGGGCTGCAGGGACGCTTCAGGGTAGAGCCGCTCTATTTCCTCAACGGGAAGGACGGCTAGCTGGGCTTTGCCCATGGCGGTGCAGTGAGCGGGAAGCATCGCTCCAATGCGGGATACGGCGCGGACCGTCCTGTTCGTCTCGACACTGTCCATGTAGATGACCTTGATCCCGCGAAGCACGGCAACGACCGCTGTCTCGCCGGACCGGGCCATGAGGTTCTCTATGATGGGACGCGCCTGGCGGCGGCATTCACGCTGCTCGATGAAAATGGCGCCGATCTGGAGAGTTTTAGGGCCGAGCCGGTAGTTTTCGGTAGCCTTGTTCTGATCGATGTAGCCGCGGTGCTCCAGCGTAGCGAGCAGCCGGAAAACATTGTTCTTGTGCAGTCCCAGCCGCTTTGATAATTCGGTCACACCCAGTTCGTCCTCGGTCTTCGTGAATGACTCGAGTATGTCGAGGGCGTGAGAAACGGATTGGATCGTATAATTTGCCTTTTCCCGCTTCGTGACCATTGTGATCTGCTCCTTGACTCTGCCCGGATAACAGCGGCCCCGGCCAGCGAAACCCTCGTTCTAAAACAAGTGTTTAATAGTATTGCAGCCACGAACGCTTGTCAAGAGCAAACAGTCAATGCAAGGCGGCAGGTATCAGTACGAGAGGCATGCCGGTCGGGAAGGAGGGTGGACCATCGGGCTCTCACCATCATTTACCCATCTGCTGCATCACAGGCCCATATAATCCCCAGAGCCCGAAAAGGATGAAAACGACGGCTGAGAACCATTTGATTTGTTTTTCCGGTATCCTTTTGTGCAGTACAACTCCGATGACGATACCGAAAGCGTCCGCGATCAGCATTCCTGCTGTTGTCCCCACCCATACCGGTATGACGGCATTGAAATCGGCGGCAAGTGCCACGGTGGCCAGCTGGGTCTTATCCCCCATCTCGGCCAGGAAAAAAGCGGCCGTTACCGTCCAAAAGGGGCTGAAGTTGAACCGCTTGTCCTCATCATGCAGTTTGTCCCCGCGGATGGTCCAGAGCCCGAAGAGAATGAACGATACCGCTGCACCGATCTTAACGGAGGAGAGAGGGATGAACGATGTAAGGTACTTCCCGGCCAGGACAGCGAAAAAGTGGTTCGCGGCCGTTGCGGCCAACACCCCCCCCATGACCGTCTGCCAGCGAAACCTCGTGGCAAAGGCCATGGCCAGGAGCTGGGTCTTGTCACCCATCTCGGCAAGAAATACAATCGCCAGCGACGTGAGGAACGCCGTCATCTGAGCAGGTCTTTCTGCTTCTTCACCAGTGCCTTGATGCCTTTCTCTCCGAGGGCGAGGAGCTTGGCCAGTTCGCTTTTCGAGAACGGCTCGCCTTCCGCTGTTCCTTGCACTTCCACGATCTTGCCCTTGCCCGTCATCACGAGGTTCATGTCCACTTCAGCCCCGGAGTCCTCGGCGTAGCACAGGTCGAGCATGGGCGTTCCGCCCACGATCCCGACGCTGATCGCGGCGAGAAAGTCCATGAGCGGGGTCGTTTCGATGAGTCCCTGTCTCTTGATATGACGGAGAGCATCCGCCAACGCAACATAGGCCCCCGTGATGGATGCCGTCCGCGTTCCTCCGTCCGCCTGGACCACGTCGCAGTCGATCAGCACCGACCGTTCTCCGAGCGCGGTCATGTCCACGACGGAACGGAGCGATCTGCCGATGAGCCGCTGGATCTCGTGCGTGCGGCCGCCCACCTTGCCCCGTTCCCGCTGAATGCGCTGATAGGACGAGCGCGGCAGCATGGCATACTCGGCGGTCACCCAGCCTGTTCCTTTGCCCCGAAGAAAGGGCGGAACAGAATTATCAACCGTTGCCGTGCAGATGACCTTGGTATCGCCCATCTCGATCAGCACCGAGCCTTCGGCGGATTTAATATAGTTTCGTATTATCTTCACTTTGCGGAGCTCGTCCGCCTTCCTGCCGTCAACGCGCATGTCGATCTCCCATGAACATGTCAATATTCCTGCCGAGATGCAGTGGTAACATAAGGAAAGCCAAACGACACACCGTGATTGCTATTGATCATCGCCAATCCAATATAAACAATCTGTGTAAATGGATCTTCTCCGTAGCTCCGTGCCTCTGCGGTGGATTTTAGAACTGAAAGTATTTTATATTGCTCTTTCCCGGCGGCTCCGCGGTTGTCAACATCTTATCCACAAACTGTTTTGACTTTTCCACAGCCTTTTCCACAGGCAATCCCTTTGCTATGAACACGGCAATTGCCGAGGAAAGAACGCACCCTGTGCCGTGAAACTGGCCTCTTCTTCGGGGTGTGGAAAAGCTGAGCACGCTTCTGCCTCCATAGAGAGTGTCCGCTGCCGGACCGATTCGGTGGCCGCCTTTGATCAGGACATATTTCGGGCCGAGGTCCATGATCTTGCCCGCAGCATGATCCATGTCCCCTTCCGATGTTATCGAAATTCCGGCCAGAACCTCCGCCTCGGGAATATTCGGAGTAACGATCATCGCAAGAGGAAACAACTTTCCGGCGAGTGATTTAAGAGCTCCAGGCTGAAGCAAGGGTCTGCCCGAGCTCGATTTCAGCACAGGATCGACAACAAGGCTCTTGATCGAGTATTTATTGATGGTCGTGGCAACGGTCTCCACATTCCGTTTCGTCAAGAGCATGCCGGTCTTAACTGCATCTGGCAAGATGTCGGAAAGGAGGGCGTCAAGCTGTTTTGACAGCATGCCGGGAGTAATGCCTTTAACGCCGAAAACACCGCGGCTGTTCTGGGTCGTGAGCGCAGCAGGCAGGGCCATACCGAAGACGCCAAGGGCTTGGAACGTTTTCAGGTCAGCCTGGATGCCCGCACCGGAGGACGGATCGGAGCCTGCTATGGAGAGGACTTTTCGCATGCGCTCTCTTGTTCACTATCAAGACACAATGTAATATTTTTATCGGCTCCGCAGCTGAGAGGCAAGTCCGGTCTCATTCCAACTTCAGATGTACCAGTTCCAGCGGGTCTATACGCGCGCCCTGCACCCGCGCCCCCCAGTGCAAGTGCGGTCCCGTGGCGCGGCCCGTGGAGCCGACAAGCGCAATGACATCACCTTTCTTGACTTCCTGTCCCGGCTTGACGAGGACCTTGGAGAGGTGGAAGAACATGGTGTAAATGCCCTGGCCGTGGTTCAGCACCAGTGCCTTGCCGGCAAAGAACTGGTTGTCGACGAGGGCAACTACTGCGTTATTCGGTGCGATTATTTTATCTCCTTTATTTCCCTTGACATCAACGCCGGTGTGCGGGCTTTTCGGAATGTTATTGATGATCCTCCGGACGCCGAAAGGCGTTATAATCTCGCCTTCAAGAGGATTGACAAAGTCTCCCGTCCATGAACGGCCGGTTTCGTTGGGCCAGATAGCCGCCATTTTTTGCTGGTCCCGCTCAGCGCGCGCCTCGTCTTTGGCAGACAGTTCCACCATGTGTTTGGGGAGAGTCAACTGCTGGACCTCATATTCCTTCTTGATGACTTCCACGACCTGTTTGAGAGTAGAGCCATTCGAAGAAATTTCGAGATCGTACTTCCCGGGTTCGGTAAAGTAATCGATGGCGACTATTGCCTTGAACGAATCTTTCGAAGGATTGAAGTAGATCTTCTTGTTGTTAAACTTACCTTCCGGCGTCCCTGGTGCGTTCTTGATGGTAACGACCAAAAGATCTCCCGGTCCGGGCTTCGCTGGTTCAAGGATGATCTCGGGCTGGAGCGCTTTTTCCTGCGCATGAGCAATATACGGCAGGCACAGTAACGATGTGAGAATGAAGATTTCTTTGAATCTGTTCATGTTTGGTACCTTTCGCTTAACAGGAATTGCCCTATGGTTTTGTTACTTCTGCTTTCCGGCTACGGTCTTCCTTCTTCAGGTACTGCGACATGCCCTTCATGGAGCAGAACTCGCCGCACATGGTGCAGACGTCCGATTCCTTCGGCATGCTCGATTCGCGCAATTTTCGCGCGCGTTCGGGATTCATCGACAGCTCGATCTGACCTTTCCAGTCAAGCGCCTTGCGACGCCGTGCCATTTCCTTGTCCCAGTCCATTGCGCCCTTTACACCTTTTGCGATATCGGCTGCGTGGGCCGCGATGCGGGAGGCGATGACTCCCTCGCGCACGTCATCAAGGTCCGGCAAACGAAGATGCTCGGACGGCGTTACATAGCAGAGGAAGTCGGCACCGGCGGCCCCCGCAATGGCGCCGCCGATGGCGGAAGTTATATGATCATAGCCGGGAGCCACGTCGGTCACGAGCGGCCCGAGCACATAGAACGGCGCTCCCTTGCAGAGTTCCTTCTGGATCTTCATGTTCGTCTCGACCTGGTTGATCGGCACGTGGCCCGGTCCTTCGATCATCACCTGCACCCCTCCTTCATGGGCGACGTCGCGCAGTTCTCCCAGCGTGATCAGCTCTTCGATCTGGGCACGGTCCGTGGCATCGGCAAGACACCCCGGCCGCATGCCGTCGCCGAGCGAAAGGGTGACGTCATATTTCTTGGCAATCTCGATCAGCCGGTCGTACTGCGTGAACAGCGGGTTCTCCATCCCATTATAGATGATCCATTCTATGTGGAAAGCGCCCCCCCGGCTGACGACGTCCATGATCCTGCCCTGTTTCTTGAGCCGCTCCAAGCTCGAGGTGGTGACGCCGCAGTGCACGGTCACAAAATCCACGCCTTCCTCTGCCTGCTGCTCGATCACCCGGAACAGGAGGTCGGGGTCCATCTGGACTATCGGTTTCCCCTGTTCAACGGTCTCGACCGCAGCCTGATAGATCGGCACGGTGCCGATGGAGACAGTGGAGTGCTTCAGGATCTCCCTGCGTATCCCGACAATAGGTCCGCCGGTCGACAGGTCCATGACCGCATCAGCGCCAGCGACTACGGCAACTTTCAGCTTTTCGAGCTCGCCTTCAATAGACATCCGGTCCTTCGAGGTCCCGATGTTCGCGTTGATCTTGGTCCGAAGTCCCTTTCCGATGCCGAGCGGGCTTATTGACGCATGCGTCTTGTTTCTGGTAATGACGATCGTGCCCCGGGCCACTCCATCGATGATATGGTCAATGCCGACTCCTTCAGCCCGGGCCACAGCTTCCATCTCGGGTGTGATATTGCCTTTCCTTGCTTCAAGAATCTGCGTCATAAGATCACCTCGATTGTGTCGGCACGGCGGATACCCTCAGAGTACCCATGGGTGGCCGCCTTGTCATTGCATCAGTTCCGGCCTGCTTCTCCCACCGCTGTTTCAGCAGCCTTCTGGATGTCATCAGCAGTAAAGATTGCCGAGATCATGGAAACACCATAGGCGCCGTAAGCAATGACTTGTTTTATATTCCCACTTTTTAAGCCACCAAGCCCATATATAGGGATTAATACTGCATTGCTAGCACTTTTCAGATATTCCAACCCCACTGCATCTCCAAAGCTTGCTTTTGATGGAGTAAAAAATACAGGCCCAAAGGTTATGAAATCCGCCCCTCCTGCTTCAGCTGCCTTTGCTTCCAGAATGTTGTGCGTCGATACCCCTATGATCCTGTCCCTGCCCACTATCTTTCTGACCGCTTCGGGCGGCATACTCTGATGTCCGAGATGAATTCCGTCTGCATCGACCGCAACGGCGACATCAACGCGGTCATTGATGAAAAGCTTTGCACCGAATTGCCGGGTCAGTTTCCGGAGTTCATGGGACAGGTCAAGAAGGTCGCGTACGGGAAGATCCTTCTCACGGAGTTGGATCGCCCTGACGCCGCCCTGGAGCGCCATCCGTACCGCATCAGGCAGCGGAACCTTCGTCTGTTTCCGGTCGGTAATGAGATAGAGTTTAAAATCCAATTTCATTGCACATGTCAAATTGCAGACCGGAAAGTGGAAGACCCGGGATCACATTCACATTTGCACTCAGCCACTTTGCAATGAATCATGAGCTCCCGATCACTCCTTCCAGCGGACTGCTGGCCGTGGCATAGAGCTTTTTCGGTATTCGTCCCGCTTTATACGCGAGACGGCCGGCGAGGACGCCATACTTCATGGCCTCAGCCATGGCAATCGGGTCCTGGGCCCCGGCTATGGCCGTGTTCAGAAGCACCGCGTCGCACCCCAGCTCCATGGCGAGCGCAACGTCCGAAGCCGTTCCGACGCCGGCGTCGACAATGATGGGAACCTTCACGGTCTCCATGATGATCCGGATATTGTAAGGGTTCCTGATGCCGAGACCGGAGCCGATCGGCGCGGCGAGCGGCATGATCGCCGGACAGCCGATATCGACGAGCTTCTTTGCCATGATCGGATCATCACTGGTATAGGGCAGCACGATCAGCCCCTCCTTGACCAGGACCTTCGCCGCTTCGAGCGTCGCCTCATTGTCCGGGAACAGTGTCTTCGCATCGCCGATCACCTCGAGCTTGACGAGCTTGGTGATCCCCGCCTCGGCAGCGAGCAGCGCTGTCCGGATCGCGTCCTTGGACGTGTAACAACCGGCCGTGTTCGGCAGGATCTTGTACTTTGTCGGGTCGATGTAGTCGAGCAGGTTCTCCTTGCTCTTGTCGATGATGTTCACGCGCCGGACCGAGACCGTGACCACGTCCGTCCCGGAAATCTCGATCGCCTTCTTCGTCTCCGCAAAATCCCTGTACTTCCCGGTCCCAACCCAGAGGCGTGAGTGAAACTGGATTCCCGCTATGACAAGCACATCGTTCATTTCCCGTTCCTCGCTTTTACTTCTCTATCTTCTTATTAAACGTTCCCCGAAAGGGACCGGTACGGACAACCATTGCTGAAAAACCTCCGCCGCCCATGAAGCTGACGACTTCTAGAGAATCGCCGTCCCTGACAACGGACTGTTCATAGCGTTCTTTCCTGACAATCATCTCGTTCAGCTCAACGGCCACGCGCTGCGGCTGGATATTCAGATGTGCGAGCAGGGAGCCGACCGTCAGTTCGTCGGGGACTTCCCTTTTTTCTCCATTCAGAACAATATGCATGCCCGGTTCCCGATTCCCCTGCGCTCACCTGCAACAGGTACTACCGCACCGCTGAAATAAAAAAACCGTACCCGGAAGGATACGGCTTGCATGTGCTGCTGAGATGCTTTCCTTGCCTTCCCTACGCCGGCACTATCCGGATCAGGTTCTAAGGGTCGTCCCTTCAGGACTCTCAGCCATTCGGCTCCCCCAGGTTTTTATGATCCCACAATACAGCAGGGAATTGGCAAAGTCAACGTTTTTCCTGTCACCCGTTCAGGAGCTTGACAACCGCCATGCCGTCATCAAAGTAGTCGATGATATTGAGGGCCCCGAAAGACTGCTCGATCCGGAACAGGTTCCGGAGATCAAGGCCCAGGGCGTCGGCGAGGACCACCCGGTTCACGCCGCCGTGCAGCAGCATGGCGATTTCTTCTCCGGGATGGGTTATCACCGCCTTCCGGAACACTGGCAGGACGCGGTCGCGGACATCGAGCAGGCACTCGCCGTTCGGCGGCCGGTAATTGAGGAAGTCCGAGCGCCAAGCCGCGTATTCCCCGGGATACCGGTCCCTGATCTCTTCGGCGGTCAGCCCTTCCCAGACGCCAACGCTCCGTTCCCGGAGCTCCCGGAGGGCCGTCCGGCCGGTGCCGCCGAGTGCCTGCGCTATGATCTCCGCTCCCCGCAGGGACCGGATAAGGTCGCTGGAATAGACCTCGGCAACCGGCTTTCCCGACAGGAGGCCGGCGAGCCGATGCATCTGCTCGACGCCTTTCCCGGTTATGTCGATATCGATGTGGCCGTTGTACCGCTTCTCTCCGCCGTTCTGCACTTCACCATGGCGCATGAGATAGACCCGCGTGACCGTCATGTTAATTCCCGCTTGAGAAGATGACGAAGAGAAGCAGTACCAGCACTTCGTTCAGTTCGCTCACCGCGCCGATAGCATCGCCGGTCACGCCCCCCAGCCTGCGCTTGAAATACCAGCGGGCCAGGAAGGTCAGAAGCAGAACGCAGGCGAGCATGCTCAGGATGAGGATCAGCGTGCGGGCGTCCATGCGAAAGGCGACGAATGCAAGAAGGCCGAGTGCGATGGCGGTGGCGGCAGTGAGCCCGCTGGCCCGGAGACGCCCCACGAACGCCTTGCCCATGCCCTCTTCCCTGCCGTATTCCGCATTGAACAGCATCAGCGTCTGGGACCAGCGGGCAAGTACCGGTGCCGTCAGGAGCGCGGCGACCCGCTCGCTCTCGAACAGGTTGTTCAACGACAGGTACTTCACGGACAGAACGAAGAAAATCCCGACCGCTCCCGCAGTGCCAAGCCTGCTGTCCCTCATGATCGCAAGACGCGATGACGGGTCCCGCCCCCCCATGAGGCCATCCATAGTATCGGCCAGGCCGTCGATGTGTAGCGCGCGGGTCACCAGCACGGAAAGCCCGACCAGGAGGAGATTGGCGATGGTCTGCGGCAGCGCGACCAGCATCATGAGCTTGTCGGCATTGATCAGGATAAATCCGATCAGGAACCCGACGATGGGAAAATACACTATGGACCGGGCAAGACTCCGCTCTTCATCCTGATACTCACGGTGGACCGTAAAGATCGTAAGGAACTGGACCGCTGTTATAAGGTTCTTGATCATGAGATCCCTTTCCCTGTCCGTGGCAGGGTTGCGCTTCTTTGGCCGCTACGTGCTGACCTGCTCTTCGCTCTTCTCGGCAACGCCGGCCGAAGCGAACGTCGCCATCTCGGCAAGCACCTTCAATCCGGCCTCGACCAGCGAGATGCCGAGCGCCGCGCCGGTTCCTTCCCCGAGCCGAAGGTTCAGGTCTAGAAGCGGCACCTGCTCCAGGTGCTCCAGCATCTTCCGGTGCCCTACATCGTTGGTACGAGTTTCTGCTTACTTGATCCTCACCGGGATTCCGGCCGCGGTAAAATATGCTTCGTCCGCCAGATGGGCCATTTTCTGGTTCAGCATGCCGGCAAGATCGCGGAATTTCCGGGCCAGCGGGTTGTCGGGCACGATGCCGAGGCCCACTTCATTCGAAACGAGGATGCAGCTCCCCTTGAAGCCCCTGACCGCGGCCGCAAGTTCATCGGTCCGGGAGACAACGCTCCCGTCGCTTCCGGTATGGGCCATGACGTTGCTGAGCCACAGCGTGAGGCAGTCAAGAAGCGTCACCGAGTACCTGCCAGAAAGCTTTCCGAGCAGCTCAGCGACCGCGAGCGGTTCCTCATAAGTGTCCCAGACCGTGCCCCGGTCCCTGCGATGCTTCGCGATCCGGGCGGCCATTTCCTCGTCCAGGGCCTGCGCCGTCGCGATATACGCCCGGCTGCCGGCCATCGTTCCTGCCAGTTTTTCTGCGAAGGCCGATTTGCCCGACCGGGCGCCGCCCGTGATGAAATAAATTCTGTCCGCCATCTGCTGTTGTTTCCTGTTTGAGTAGGTGAGGCTCCCCGGACAAAAAAACCCTCCCTGAACGAACAGGAAGGGGTCGGTTTGCGAAGGAGTTGCCGCTACGAAAGCGAAAATGGAGCGGGCGACGGGTCTCGAACCTGTCAAACCTCACTCAGAAAATGGACCCGACCCTGTGGAGAAGGATAATAAAACAAGCAGATAGCATTGTCAAGACAATACAGGTGTTGCAAAAATTCATCGGACAAGACTCGGACAAATCATCTCCGGGTCTTATTGCCGAGTACAAGGAATTCCGGAAAGACAAGAGCCCGAACACCCAACGCGCCGATGTGCTGGCCCTCCAGAAACTCCTCGACTTCTACGGCAACCGAACCATGGTCGGCATCAAGGCTAAGGTTCTTGACGAGATCAGGACTCACCTGTTCAGCCTGGACGCAGAGCGCTCTGGTAAACAGGTCGAAACCAACACGGTCAACAAATGGATCCGCCATCTCCGGATAGCACTCAAGGCCCGAGGATATGTATGATCAAGACCTGAGTAATCCCTTTTAGGGAAGCAAGCAACCGCGGCTAGCAAACCAGATCACAACGCAAACCAGGCTACCGGAACAACTTGAGAAAGAACGATTAGCAGATACGTGCAGTTAACACCTTAAGGGGTGCCAGTAACAATGCCGCTGTTTA
>DATIZR010000042.1 GCA_035516965.1 Nitrospirota bacterium | reverse complement strand
GCTCCCTGCCGTTGTCCGTGTTCAGGATGAGGGAGAGCTTCTTCATGGGTTTCACCGTTGCCACCAGATCGAGCAGACTTCGCTTGTTGCTGCTGCTGGAGCCGACGGTAGGCGCTCCCGGACCGTTCGCATCCTGCTCCGGCCCCGTCATTCCGTTCACGAGCAGCGAGAACATCTCTGCCGGGGCATAGCCAACGCTCACGCCGTAGCTCTTTCCGCGGTTGTTGTCAGTGGCGTTGTCCCAGCCGTTGACAACGTAGACCGCGGCATTCAGCGAATCGGTGAAAGCGTAGCCCGCCTTAAGACCCGTGTGCGTGAAGGGAATGGCGTAGTTGAACAGGAACGAGCGCGAGTAGTTCGGGTTGTCGATCGCTTCGATCACTTCGGCGCCGAAGAAGGTCGCCATCTTCCCGAAGTCCAGCCGCAGCCCCTTGCCCACCGGCGCGACATAGCTCACATATGCCTCGGTCACGTCAAAGGATTCTCCCGCTGAGCCCATTCCCGCCGCATGGATGAGCTTTGCCGTCTCTCCGGCGGAGAACTTCACCTTGTAGCCGATGTTGCCTACCGCCGGGTCCTTCGCGAAAACGATCTGCGCCAGGTCCAGCATGAAGCTGTTCGCCTTGTGATCGAAAATCCTGAGGTCGTTCTGTTCGCCCTTCGCCGTATCATCGAAGGGACCGCTGTCGCTTGCATTGCCGTTGTAGGTATATCCGCCCTGCAGATAAATGCTCAGGCCGAGTGCCTTCTTGAGGTCATCCGGGTTCAGGCCTGCCGACTTCGCGTCCTCGGCGAATGCCGGTGCTGCTACTGCTGCTGCCGCCACGCCGAGAAGCGCCAGGCAGAAATACAGAATGCCTTTCTTTGATGCTGTTTTCATGATTTCCCCCTCCTTATTTGATCTTCCACCCAGGATAGTTTGCCGCCAGAAAGCCTCCGGAGCCTTCTCTTCTCACTTGGATCAACGAGCTTGCATAGAGATATAGCAATGGCTGTGCCATTCCCTCAAAGGCAGTCAGCATCACCATAAGTTCATGATTTCATGGTCGCCTTTCATGCCCGCTGGCCCTGTACACGACTTGTGGAGAAATAACGTCGTCCCGCGTTTTAAGCAAATGCTTATATTCTGCACAGTATTCTCCCTGCTTGATTTTGCGGCTTGCATCTGATACGGTAGTGTCACCGGCAACCCCTTTTAAGAGTGTGCGGTTGAAAGTAATCTGTTCGAGCCCGGCTGATTCCTGGCCGGACAGGGCACCGGGCGGATGAGGAGGAAGAACAATGGCAGAGATCGAACTTCCGAAGCCCGATGAACTTAAGGAGCTCAGGGACAAGGCCTTCACGCGGCGGGTTGCCCTCACCACGGCGGTCTTCGCCGTACTCCTCGCCATCACGTCCCTGGGCGGGAACAACGCGATGAAGGAGATGCTGCTTTCTCAGCAGCAGGCCTCGGACCAGTGGGCTTTCTACCAATCCAAGAACATCCGGGAGCTCATCTACAGGACGAACAGCCTTCTCATGGAGGCCGAGCTCATTGAGCGGGGACCCTCCATGAAGCCTGAGGCCAGGAAGCGGTATGAAGCGCTGATGAATGAAATGCGGTCCGAACAGGCGAGATACCAGGAGGAGAAAAAAAAGATAGAAGAGGAGGCAAAGGAACTGGAAGGCCATCGCGACCGCAACCGCACCAAAGACCCCTACTTCGACTATGCCGAGGTCCTGCTCCAGATATCCATCGTCATGGCGTCCATAGCGATCCTTTCCCTGTCAGGTCCGCTCTACTATTTTGCGATCGCAAGCGCGTCGCTCGGAACGGCCTTCATGCTGAACGGGTATTTCCTGATCTTCCGGGTGCCGTTCTTTCATTGATCGGCAAGGGAGTGCTGGATACTTCATCAGCATATCCGGCAAACGCAGTGAGCAGGCCCCGATATTTGCCTGCAACCGATCCCGTAAAGTGCAGCCCTGCAACCCACGACTTTCCCGCTATGATACAACTGCACACAGCTATGACGGACAAGGCGGTCCACCTTTGACGCGCTTCGCGCGCGAAGAGGCGTTACGGACGTTCCAAAACCGGCGTAATCGCCCAGGAGTGGATGATATTGGCGCAGGTTAGGAATTAGTCGCGCTTGTGGCAGGAATGAGAAATGACAAGAGAAGATGAGAGGGTGCGTCTATTGCTTTTTCGAATGTACGGCATCCTTCAGGTCCGGCGCTTCCCGGACAGCTGGCGCAAACGCTTGACAAGGGGATCCGTGCTATCAGCAATTCCGTTCGGCATGGAAACTCACGCAGGATTTTTCAAATGGACAATCCTGCGTGATTGCGTTCCGGGAGCACTGGAGAATCGGTACAGCCTCAATCTTCCGCGATGATCGTTCCCATCATTCCCTCGTGGCCGTCTCCGCAGAAGAGATCACAATGAAATTCGTAGGTGCCGGCCTTGGGCGCCAGGATGGTAACTCTGTTGGCCTTTCCCGGTTCAATGGTGAGCCGAAGCCCCCCGAGGTCCGGGACCGTCTTCGCGCTCATTGCGGCTTTGCGGTAAACTGAAGCATGCAGATGAACCATACGTGGAGATCCAACAGATTTTCTATGTCTTGGACACTTTATCATTTACATCTTGATTTTTACCTCTGTTAGACACTGCAGCAATAAAACGGTACACGTTGTACGCTCATAGTGTAGCCTAAGCAGAGGCTATCCCAACTTCCCGAAGGGACATGCAGGGTACCTGCAGACGTCGCATTTCATGCAGAGTCCGCCGTGTCCAAGGGCCGCCACCTCGTTGCGTCCTATCCGGTCTCCGGCAAGCACACGGGGAAGGATAAGATCGAATATCGTGGTCTTTGCGTACATGCCGCAGGCCGGGATGCCGATGATGGGAACAGCTCCAAGATATGCGATAAGGAACATTGCACCGGGAAGGACCGCCGAACCATAGGTGATGTCCGTTGCGCCCAGTTCCCGGATCGCGAACCGCGTGACGTCATCAGGGTCCACGGACATGCCTCCCGTCGTGATCAGCAGGTCGGCCCCGGCTTTCAGCAGCTCCCGCAGCCTGTCCACGATGAACGCCTTATCATCCGGCGCATAATAGACGCCGACAATTTCCCCGCCGATATCCCCCATCTTCTTCGTAATGACCGGCGCGAAGGCGTCTTTGATTTTGCCGTTGTATACTTCATTCCCCGTTATCACGACGCCGGCCTTCGGCTTTCTGATTTCCCGTACCCGGATGATCTTTCCGGCCCTTTCCCCGATAGTGACCGCCGTATCCACGACAGCTTTCTTGACAACAAGAGGAATGGCCCTCGTCCCCGCGACGGTCTGGCCTTTTTTAACAAGCGTGTTTGTATGAAGCGTTGCAGCCATGACCTCGCCCAGCATGTTGAATGCAAGCAGCGCGTCACGATCTATCGCGAGGAGGCCGTCGCGCTCGGCAACGAGACTGATCTTGCCCTCCCTGGGCTCGCCTTTTATCGCGACCCC
Source organism: Nitrospirota bacterium (assembly GCA_035516965.1). Lineage (NCBI taxonomy): Bacteria > Pseudomonadati > Nitrospirota > Nitrospirota bacterium. The sequence continues at coordinate 47,519 of DATIZR010000042.1, read as the reverse complement.
TTCTCCCCTGAGCGCAGCGGCGAGCGCATATGCCGCATCATTCTCGTGCATCTCGTCCCTGGCGACCTGAAGCACGTAGAGATGCTCCTTGCCGAGTCGCTGGAGATGACAGACATCTTCTTCGCGAATAAGGTGGCCTTTTTTGAAGGCGCGGCCCTTGAATTCACCCGGCCTGATCTCGGTTATATCGTGCGCGAGTACCGTGCCGACTGCCTGTGTCACCGGAATAGCTTTCATCGCCGAACCATTGGTTTCATGCGCATCGTCACACATGGGCGCCTCCCCCGAATATTGACCTGAATCTCGTATCAACGATCTCTTGTATGCCTTTTTCAAGCGCTTCGTACTTCTCGAGGAACTTTCGTGCGTCGTCTGTCAACGTTGCGCCACCGCCATTCCTGCCTCCTGTTTGCCGCTCGACAAGCTTCACCCCCAGGCGTTCTTCCATGGCCTTGATGTGGCCCCACGCCTTGCGGAAGGATATATCGACTTCCTTCGCAGCGCGGTTGATCGACCCGTGAGCGTCGATCGCTTCGAGCAGGAAGCGGCGTCCCCGTCCGAACACGGGTTCGCCGTCTACCTCGATCCATATCTTTGACCTGATATCCATACCGTTATGACTTTTTTGCATAGCGCACCGCCAAAAAATTATCTTTCACAGCATAATAGCCGCCCAGCGCACAGGGAGCACACAGGACCCTTCCATCCTTGCAGACTTCTCTCATATCCTGAACCTGTTCGCCGCAGGAGTCACACTGCACTCTTCGCATGGGCCTGCCCGGCATGTCCTCGGGACGCACGTCAACAGCAACCTCCATCATGTCGAAAAGTTCTGCGTCGGCCATGACCTTGTACGCCTCGAGTTGTCCCGCGTATTTGGTCTCAACGCCGGAGAAGTATTCCTTCGCTTTCTCCCGCGATTCCTCCCTGGCAGCAATCCTGATTGACTTGCCTGTTTTGAGATTCATGTATGTCGCCGCCATCTTGCCGTAGTCCATGAATTTCATGGTCCTGTGGCCGAGACTGCAACCGGTGACCGACTGGACTGCATCGGTCGCGCACCTGTCCATCTCCACGAATACGATAAGCTTCTTTCTGTCGGTCCCTTTTGGGTCGAGAATGCCGATCTCCCGGAGTCCAAGCATGGACATGCGCACGCCGAGTACCTGCCCCGGGCAAAGATGTCCATGCATCTTTACCGATTCCTGCAGAAGGGTTTCAAAATTCGACAGGGCCATACTTTCCTCCAATATTAACATCACTGTCAGTGCGGCTTCCCGGGGTGAAAATAAAGGTTTGGACCTCCGCGCGCCTTTCCCTCTTTGTCCATCAGCATGTCCAGTGCCAGGGTGGCCAGGTCGTCCGCCGTCGCTTCCATATGAGGGTCTTTTTCCAGGTACAACAGTTTCAGATAATAATTGCATTTGTCACAACTCTCGGTCTTGACTGCGACCTTCGAGCCTTCCAGAGTGTGGTAGTCGATTCCCTCGGTGGACTCGCAGATGCTGCACTTGAGCCGCACCATGTGCCACTGTGAGGAGCAAAGTGAGCAGGACAGGTAACGCAATCCCTGCTCCTGACCGTTGATGCGCACGATGCCAACGCCCGGGTGTGAACCGCACACCGGACACAAGCCGCCGTGTTCCAGCCTGCCGACGGCGTCCTCTTTCAACGAGGACGCCATGGCGACCCAGGAGACCTGCAGGCCGGCGGCTACGAACGGAAGCTCCTGAGGAGAAATATCAGACAGTTTTCCGGTCAGGATGTTATCCGCCATTCCTTCCAATACCGCTTCACTCATCTGCATCAGGCTGTTCACGCTATCTCGAGCAGCTGACGGAAGAGCAGCCCCGTGCATCTGTTTAAGGACCACGGTGAGCCCCTGTCGCCAGGCCGGGTCCCGTCGCCGGGATGCGGCATTCAAAGGCGGTATGCCGTGCTCGCGGCACCGCATCTGTTCTCCGGAATCTGGCAAAGACGGCGCGGGAAGTTTATCCAGGGCAACCTGCTGTGCATCCGCGAGCATTGCCAGAAAGTTCAGATAATCCCCAAGTGTGTGATTTCCTGACAGCAACCGAAGGCGCTCGGCGCGACGCTTAAATACATCGCGCTTCGGAAGAAAGAGGAACCGGATCTCTGCCGGGGGCGTTTCCAACTGGCCCGGCTCAAGGATGCGCGTCTCAGTGTTCATTTTCCTCCCCCGGTCATCTCCCGGTACCATGCAGGATGATGCTGCTTCGCCCAGGGCCGCCTGACGTAGCCGTACAACATGGCAGCGATACTCTCCTTCATCCAGATGGCGGCATAGATGTGGAAGATGATCAGGCCGATCATGATCGCCCCTGCCGCCGCGTGCAAGACTGAAGCGAAGCGGATCAGGCTGATCGGGAACAGGAACGAGAAATACGCGCGCCACATGACGATGCCCGTCAGGATGAGCAAGGCCATGCAGATGGACAACGCCCAAAACAGGAGTTTCTGGCCGCCGTTGAACTTGCCCGCTTCCGGCATGTTCCGGTCATCGCCGCCCACCAGATCGCGGACATGGTTCAGCCATTCCCAGTCAGCCGGATTCATGACATTCAGCTTGCGGTAATTGGCGTACTCGATGCCGAAAGAAATTACCATCAACACCCCGATGAAAGGATGCAGGATGCGCGTCCAGACGCCGCCTCCGAACAGCTGACTCAAGGGAAAGAAGGCGGGATGAAAAAACGAGAGCCCGGACAACGCCAGAAGAATAAAGGTTATTGCCGTGATCCAATGGTTCGCACGCTCTGATTGCGTATATCTGAGTATTTTTTTCGGGTCATTTTTCATCTTTGAACTCCTTCTCGATCTCGTCCGAGACCTCATTGGGACCCTTGGTTACATAATGAAGAGCAGCACCGAGCACACCCAGGCCGAGTGCCAGTGTGGCCAGCGGCTTGGCGCCATCTTTCCACAGGGAGACCATCGCACTGATAGAGGGGTTCCTGGGAAGACTGTTATAGATCTCCGGCCTGTCGGCGTGCTGGAGCACATACATGACATGGGTGCCTCCGACCCCTTGCGGGTTGTAGATCCCCGCCTTGTCAAACCCCCGGCTTTTGAGGTCAGTGATCCGTTCCTCGGCGTGATGGAGCATGTCATCCTTGGTACCGAACACGATCGCACCCGTGGGACAGGTCTTGACGCAGGCCGGCTCCAGCCCCACCGCCACCCGGTCGGAGCAAAGAGTGCACTTGTAGACCTTGCTGTCCTTTTTCGACAGGCGGGGGATGTTGAACGGGCAGCCGGTGATGCAGTAGCCGCAGCCGATGCAGTTCTCCTCGTGGAAATCCACGATGCCGTTGCTGTACTGCACGATGGCGCCCGGCGCAGGGCAGGCCTTGAGGCAGCCCGGATCGGCGCAGTGCATGCAGCCGTCCTTGCGGATCAGCCACTCCAGGCCGCGCTCGGTTTTCACTTCGCTGTAGCGCATCACGGTCCAGGAGTTCTCCGTGAGGTCCGCCGGGTTGTCATATACGCCGTGGTTCGTTCCAATGGCGTCGCGGGTGTCGTTCCACTCCATGCACGCCACCTGGCAGGCCTTGCAGCCGATGCATTTCGAGACGTCGATCAGCTTCACCACTTCCTGGGTTTGGCGCTGGCCAGGCGAAGGGGTGGTTGTGGCGGAACGACGGATGATATCAAGCGATTGAAGTGCCATACTCCACCTCCTATGCCTTTTCGATGTTGACGAGGAAGGATTTGAACTCCGGCGTCTGCACGTTGGCATCGCCCACGTACGGGGTCAGGGTGTTGGCGATGTAGCCGTTCTTGGCGACGCCTTTAAAGCCCCAGTGGATCGGGATGCCCACGTGATGCACGGTCTTGCCGTTCACCTGGAGCGGTATGATGCGTTTGGTCACCAACGCCTTCGCCTTGATGAAGCCGCGGTTGGACCACACCTTGACCCAGTCGCCGGCCTTGATGCCTTTTTCTTTGGCCAGTTCCTCGCCGATCTCCACGAACTGCTCGGGCTGCACGATGGATGAAAGCTTTGTGTGCTTGGTCCAGAAGTGGAAGTGCTCGGTCAGGCGGTACGTGGTGCCGGCATAAGGGAAATCCTTGCTCTTGCCGAAAGCATCAAAATCGTTCTTGAACACCCGCGCAGCCGGGTTGCTGACAACTTTGGGGTGAAGCGGATTGGTGTCTATAGGCGTCTCGAAGGGCTCGTAGTGCTCGGGGAACGGGCCTTCCGCCATCTTGTCCACGGCGAACAGCCGCGCCACTCCTTCGGGGTTCATGATGAAGGGGTTCATAGGATCGCCCGGCGGCACGTCCGGCTTGAAGTCAGGAACATCCACGCCGGTCCATGCGGCGCCGTTCCAGCCGATCAACTTGCGCTTCGGGTCCCACGGTTTTCCCGACGGATCGTTGGAAGCGCGGTTGTACAGGATGCGCCGGTTGGCAGGCCAGGAGAACGCCCAGTTGAGCGTGTTGCCCAGGCCGGAGGGATCGGAATTATCCCGCCGAGCCATCAGGTTGCCCTTCTCGGTCCAGGAGCCGGAGAATAGCCAGCACCCGCAGCTCGTGGTGCCGTCGTCCTTCAGCTGGCCGAACCCGTCCAGCTGCTGGCCTTTCTTCACCAGGACCTTGGTCTTGTCCTTGGGGTCGGTCACGTCCTCCAGCGCCTTGCCGCTATACTCCATCGCCAGTTCCTCAGGGGCCGGCTCAAGCGGGATCTTATGGTTCCAGGTAAGGTTCAGGATCGGGTCAGGGAACGCGCCGCCCTCCTTTTTGTACAGCTCGCGCAGCTTCAGAAAGATGCCGGCAACGATGTCGGCGTCGGGCCTGGCTTCTTCGGGCGGGTTGGCGCCCTTGTAGTGCCATTGCAGCCATCGGCCGCTGTTGGTGAGCGACCCGTTCTCCTCGGCGAAGCAGGTGGAGGGAAGACGGAAGACCTCGGTCTGGATCTTCGCGGGGTCCACGTCGTTGTGGTCGCCGTGGTTTTCCCAGAAGCATGAGGTTTCCGTGGCCAGGGGGTCGATCACGACCAGATATTTGAGCTTGGCCAGGGCCCCGCCGATTTTCGCTTTGTTGGGGAAGGCGGCGAGCGGGTTAAAGCCTTGGCAGAAGTAGCCGTTCAGCTTGCCCTGGTTCATTAGCTCGAACGTCTGGAGCACGTCGTATACCTTGTCCAGCTTGGGCAGCCAGTCGAAGCACCAGTTGTTCTTTTTCGTTGCGGCATCGCCGAACCAGGCCTTCATCAGGCTGACATGGAACTTGGTGTAGTTCTGCCAATAGGACAGCTGGCCGGGCCGCAGGGGCTTGAGCGCCCGCTTGTTGATGTATGCCTGGTAATCCGTCTCCTTGTCCCCCGGCAGGGTGAGGTAACCGGGCAGAAGGTTGGACAAAAGGCCCAGGTCGGTGAGGCCCTGGATATTGGAGTGGCCGCGCAAGGCGTTCATGCCGCCGCCTGCCATGCCTATGTTGCCCAGGAGGAGCTGCATCATGGCTGCGGTGCGGATCATCTGCGAACCGACGGAGTGCTGGGTCCAGCCCAGGGCGTACATGATGGTGAGCGTCCTGTCCGGCACAGACGTGGTGGCGACGATCTCGCAGACCTTGAGGAACGTGTCTTTGGGCGTACCGCAGATATTGCTCACCGCTTCCGGCGTGTACCGGGCATAGTGCTTCTTCAGCATTTGGAACACGCATCGGGGATGTTTCAGGGTGGGGTCTACCTTGGCAAAGCCGTCCTTCCCCATTTCGTACATCCAGCTGGTTTTTTCGTACAAGCGTTTGGCAGAGTCGTATCCGGAGAACAGGCCGTCATCGAAATTGAAGTCCTCGCGCACGATGAAACTTGCGTCCGTGTAGGCCTTGACGTATTCGTGCTGGATCTTGTCGGCAGAGAGCAGATAGTTGACCAGCCCTCCAAGGAAAGCGATGTCCGTGCCGGTGCGAAGCGGGGCATAGAGGTCCGCCACCGAGGCCGAACGGGTGAAGCGGGGATCGATCACGATGAGCGTGGCGTGATTATGCGCTTTAGCCTCGGTCACCCATTTGAATCCGCAGGGGTGGGCTTCGGCAGCGTTTCCACCCATGACGATGACGACATTGGCGTTCTTGATGTCAACCCAGTGGTTGGTCATCGCGCCGCGGCCGAACGTAGGGGCCAAACTGGCCACCGTGGGGCCGTGTCAAACTCGCGCCTGATTGTCGAATGCAAGGATGCCGGTGCTGCGGACCGCCTTGTGAGTGATGTAACCGGTTTCGTTGCTGGAAGCGGAGGCTGCAAGGAATCCCGTGGTCAGCCAGCGGTTGACCACGGCGCCGTCTGCGTTCTTTGCAATGAAGTTCTTGTCCCGGTCGTCTTTCATCAGCCGTGCGATCTTGGTAAACGCCTCGTCCCAGGAAATGCGTTTCCATTCATTCGTCCCGGGGGCGCGGTATTCCGGGTACTTGAGCCTGTTCGGACTGTGGACGAAATCCACCAGCCCCGCGCCCTTCGGGCAGAGGGTGCCGCGGTTCACCGGATGGTCGGGGTCGCCTTCGATGTGGAAGATGGACAGCTCGGCGTTTTTTGCCTTGTCCCCCATGCTGTGCATGATCAAGCCGCAGCTCACCGAACAGTAAGGACAGGTATTGCGGGTCTCGGTGCTGCGGGAGAGCTTGAACTCCCGCACTTCTGCCAGCGCATTATCCGGCGCAAAACCGAGCGCCGCAACACTGGAAGCCCCCAGTCCAGCTGCAGAAATCTTGAAAAACTGTCTTCGTGTTACCTGCATGTTTATCCCTCCCTGGCATGCTCAGATTGCAATATAATGCAGCCTTCGGTGTATTTGCCCATCTTGATCTGAATGTTCCGGGTGCCTGTCTGAATCGACGTACTATCCCCCTCAGCTGCGATTTCTCGCAAACCGTAGATTGTATAATTTTAGTCGTACAAGGAGTAAAGTCCGGACCAGGACGGAAATAGCCTATACTGCCGATGAAATCAGTATAGCAAAAGGAAAGTCAAGGGGGGCAGGGATGCATTATTTTTTCGTCAGCAGGAATTCAGCTACATACATGAGCAGCAGCACGAACCAGCCGCCGAGGATGACGAACTCCAGGGTCGCGCGGTAGGAAACGCCGAAGTTTTCCGTGGCCATGGTATAGACGTCCTCGAGGGTATCGAGCTTTTCCTTGATCTCGGTCTTCCCGCTGTCGAGAAGCGGAAAGGACCGGGGCGCCGGGAACGTCATCAAGGAAGCATCGCCGCGCTCAGGGATGCTGCTCCGGCACTTCGGGCGAGTGGTCAAAAGTATCTGACGCGAATGCCTGAATGCTGAACAGGACCAGCGAGACCAGGCCCCAGGCAAGGCCGACCACGACGCCGGCATCCACGATCCCCCGCCATGGCTGGGGCAGCAGCCGGACGAGGATGATCAGTACGATGATGCCCGCTGTGACCGAGAGAGAGGTGATCCGCCGCCTCTTCGGTGCGTGGAAGTAGGCCATGCAGAACAGCGGGGCGAGGACCGAATGCAGCAGCGTCGGGCGGGTGATGAGGTACCGGGCCCGCGCCGCTACGCGGGGAGAGAATGCCTGCTGGAAGGCGCGGTATCCCTCGGCATAGGCCATGAAGGCAAGGACCAGGATGAGGAACAGCCAGTGGCGCAGTTCCATCCGGGACGTCAAGGCCTCGACGGCAAGGGGCGTGAGCCGGTAAACAGCGCTGCCGAGAAGCAGGGCAACGCCGCCAACGCCCCACAAAGCCGCGAGCATTCCTCTGATGCGGGATGCGGTCATAGGAGAGAAGTGTACTGAAAAAAGCTGTTCACGTCAAGGATGAGCCGGAAGCAGCCGTTCCGTCATCACTGAGAAATTTCCGCGGGGACCACGGAACCCGTCGCGGTCATCCGGTCGAGGATCAGGCCCCACAGCTTTTCCCAGGTGCCCCAGTCGTGGCCGCCCTTAATGGCAAACACGTCCCCGGGAGGCAGGTATTCCGCCATCAGTTCCTGCCCTGCGGAGAACCGGTCCCGCTTCCCATAGCCGAGGTAGACCCGCGAAGCGCAGCCCCGGTTGCCGTCATCGCACTTCCCAATCCAGGCCTGGAAGCTGTTCTGACGGTCCCCGGCCTTCAACCACTGCCATATCTGCCTTTCCCAGCCTGCCGCCGTCTTATCCGAGGTATCGCCGGGCTCCCATTTCTGCAATCCGCCGGCGTCCCTGATCTCCTGGATCAGTTTCTTGTCGCCGAGGAACGGTCCCAGAAGCACGATGCCAGCGATGTCATCGGGATGCCGCAGCGCATAGGATATCGAGCCGTAGCCGCCGAGAGAGTTCCCGATCAGCCAGATGCTCTTGTAGCCCCTGGCCTTGGCCGGATCGATAACGTCCTCCTTGAGCCGGGTGAATATCGTGCCCTTTGCATAGTATCCGAGGTGGGCATAAACAGCGATCATGTCAGCCTCGATCTTTTTCGTGCGCACCGCCTGGACGAGGCCGTGCTTTTCGAAGGTCGTAATAGCGTCGCCGTTTCCGGGAAGAAAAACAAAGAGAAGCCGGTGGTCGCCGTCCGGCGCGTCGTAGCGGAGCGTATCGAGAGGAACCTTCGTTGCAGGATAGCACCCGAAGGCGAGGAGAAGGCACAGAAGCGGGGCAAATGATATGGATGCGATACGCGCGATCCTCATGCAGTTCATGGTCGCCGCTCCCGTGCAGGGTCAAAGGAATTTCGAGCTCATTTATGACATTTCGTGCAGTTCTTCGTATCCTTCACGTCGAAGGACTTCTGGCCGTTGTGGCATTTCCCGCAGAAGTCGCCCTTGGTCAGTTTGCTCATGTCCATCTTGTAGGACCCCTGGGTCATCTGGAACACCTGGTAATGGCAGCCCGTGCATTTCAGCCCTTTGGCGTTGACATGGTATTCATGACTGAAGACGACCGGCGCCGCTCCCTTCGGTTTGAAGGTCAGATCACCCCCCCCTACCTTTTCTGCAGCAGCGACGAAAGGCATGCACAGGCAGAACAGAACAGCAAGTCCAAGAGCAGATATTTTCTTCATTCTCAACCCCCTCTTCAGATTATGTCATAACCCGGACAGGCCGGAAACAAAAGGCGTCTCTCGCAGAGCATGCGGAGAACGCAGCGTTAAATCAAAACCTTCAAGTCTTGATTCTAACCCAAGATATTGATCCTTCCTCTGCGAGCCCTGCGACTCTGCAGGAAATTTTTTTGCCGTTATGAGATGAATTTGATTCATAACAACTAATCGCCTTTTATTATAACAAATTCGCCGGTCTCAGTGTCCGATTATTTGCTCCCCTCCCGGCTGTCGGTGCTTCCCGCGGCGTCTTTCATGACCCCTGGCGCTCCCCTGCCCTCGAGCGCTTTCAGGATGCCCTGCAGCAGAGCCGTCGGCGTCGGCGGGCACCCGGGAATGCATGCGTCCACGGGGATGACCTTGTTGACCGGGCCCAGCGACGCATAGCTCTCTCCGAACACGCCGCCCGTGCACCCGCAGTCTCCCACGGCGATGACGATCTTCGGAGTCGGCGTCGCGTTGTAGGTCCGCGTGAGCGCTATTTCCATGTTATGCGAGACCGGACCCGTGACGAGCAGCAGGTCGGCGAACCGGGGCGAAGCGGTGAAGTGGATGCCGAAGCGCTCGCAGTTGTAAATGGGGTTGTTGATGGCATGGATCTCGAGCTCGCAGCCGTTGCAGGAGCCGGGATCCACCTGGCGGATCGTGAGGCTTCGCTTGAAGCGCCTCCGGACGGCTTCCTCCAGTTGCACGCCGATCTTCTCGATCTCCGGATCAATGACGGCTGGGAGCGGCTCGGTGACGACGCCGGTGCGGAATATCTGTTTGAGAATGCGGATCATAAGACTCCAAACCGAACACAACGGTAACCACGGATGAACACGGATAGAACCGTTTAGTCTTGACCTGTGTTCATCTGTGTGCGCGAAGCGCCCGTGGTTACCATAATCGTTTTACAGGTCGTTCCCCGAGTACGACTGGTTGAAGCTCTTGTTGCACAGCGGGAAGTCGGGCACGATGTTCCCGTGGATGCACTGCTCCAGACCCAGCCAGTTTACGCTCGACGGGTCCCTGACCATGCAGCGGTTGATCTCCCCCTTCGGCCCTGACTGGACCCAGTACAGGATCTCCCCCCGCCAGCCCTCGACAGCCGAGAACCCTGCCCGGTCCGGAAGCGGCGTACCGGATGGGACCTCCGTGGCTCCGGCGGGCATGGACTTCAGGATCTCGCGGATGATCCGGATCGAGTCACGGACCTCTTCCACGCGGGCCCATGCCCGGGCATGCACATCGCCGGAGACAAGCACGGAGACTGCCACGCTGATGCGGTCGTAGGGAGGAAAGGGATTGTGGATGCGGCAGTCGAGGTTCAACCCGCTTGCCCTTGCCACGAAGCCCACCATGCCGAGGTCCCGCGCCTTTTCCGATGAGAGAACGCCGGTGTCCCTCACCCGGTCCTCGACGGAAGAATTTTCATCGTAGATCCGGACGAGGCGCTCGAACTCCGGTGCGAGCCAATCCATTTCGGAGAGAATGGCCTGAACGCCGTCCTCCCCGACATCAACGGACACGCCGCCGGGAACGATCCTGTCCATCATAAAGCGATGGCCAAAGAGCTTGAGGTTCGTGCGCAGGATCGCTTCCTTGATCCGCATGAAATGGTACCAGAGGATTGCGAAGGCGACGTCGTTGCAGATGGCGCCCAGATCACCGAGGTGGTTCGCTATGCGCTCCCGCTCGAGGAACAGCGCCCGGAGCCACAGCGCGCGGTCCGGAGGAGTACTCCCGGTCAGGGCCTCCACCGCCCGGCAGTACGCCAGAGCGTGCGCAACGGTAGTGTCGCCCGAAACCCTGCCGGCAAGGCGCGACGCATCGCGCCAGGAGAGGGACTCGAACCTTTTTTCGATCCCCTTATGCACATAGCCGAGCTTTTCCTCGAGGTTGAGGATATCCTCGCCCATGGCCTGGAACCGGAAATGCCCGGGCTCGATAATGCCGGCATGTACCGGGCCCACGGGAATTTCATAGACCCCCTCGCCCTCCGCCCGGACCCAGCGGTACTCTCCGTAGACCCTCGGCAGGCGCTGTGACGCGTCGAAGGACTTCCTGAGCGGCCAGGCGTCCTCCGGCCAGTCCTCGTGCTTGATCCAGGGCCTCATGTCAGGATGACCGATTGGCGTTACCCCCATGAGGCTTTTCATCTGTCGTTCGAACCGGTAGGCTGGGACAAATTTTTTCGTGAGGCTCGGAAAGGTTGGGTCATCAACCGGCGCGAAGGTCTTCACCAGGAGATATTCCGACTCCTTGCGAAAGCAGGCGAATACCCCGAACCCCCTCCCGAACGGGGTCTCGTCAGTCGCCCACTCTGCCGCGAGCAGCGCGTATTCCTTCTTGAGCGCCTTTGCCGCTTCCGCGAACCGGTTCCTCGGCACGAGAAAGGCGGCAACGGAGGAGGGCTGCTGGTCTTCAAGCAGCTTTGCCTCTTCGCCGAGTGCTTTTTGTATGGTTTCTTTCAGCCTGCCCATGTCAAACTCACTTCGAAACGTGATTCCTTGACACTGTGATAGCCTATGATTTCCACAGTAAGGTCATAGGTCATCAGTGCAAATCAGTGTCAAGACACTATACTATCTCACCGTGTCTCCGTGTCGAAAAAGGTTTTCACTTCAAGAGTCCAACCGCCGTATGGAACCACCCGGCAAGGAATTTCGGCATATACAGCCCGAGACAAAGAACCACCGCCATGTGCAGCAGAACGGGAATATGCGCCGCCTTGATTCGGTGCTGGTAGCCCGGTATGCTTCCCGCCACCATGGGCTGCACTCTCCTGAAGAGCGCTGCAAAGGAGACCCCGAGCCCCAGCAGAAGGAACGGCGCCATGAGCGGCGCGTCCTTGATCGTGGCCGTGAGGATCAGGAATTCGCTGGTGAACACGCCAAAGGGAGGCATCCCGACGATCGCCATGACGCCGAGCGCCATGCCCCACCCGACCAGGGGATTGCCCCTGATCAGTCCCTTGATCTTCTCCATGTCCTGCGTCCTGTGCATCTGGGAGGCATGGCCCACGGTGAAGAATATGGATGATTTGGTCAGGCTGTGGACCAGCATGTGCAGGAGTGCGCCGAAGGTCGCCACCGGGCCGCCGAGACCGAAGGCGAACGTGGCGATGCCCATGTGCTCGATGGACGAGTACGCGAACAGCCTTTTGATGTCCTTCTGCCGCAGGAGGGAAAAGGAGGCCACGATGATCGACAGGATGCCGAAGCCCATCATGATGCTGCCCGAATGGTGCGTGCCCGTGGACCCGTCTACAAGGACCTTGCAGCGGACGAGCGCGTAGAGCGCGATATTGAGCAGAAGGCCGGAGAGAACGGCCGAGATCGGGGTCGGGCCTTCGCTGTGCGCATCGGGAAGCCAGTTGTGGACCGGCACGAGACCGACCTTGGTGCCGTACCCGACCATGAGGAACACAAAGGCCAGGGACAGGATGGTCGGTTCCAGTTTGTCGCTCACCTGGGCGAGATTCGTCCAGTGAAGCGCCGCGCCGCCGGCGCCCAGCACCTTTTCAGCGGCAAAGTACAGCAGCACCGTCCCGAACAGCGCGAGCGCGATGCCGACGCCGCAGAGGATGAAGTATTTCCATGCCGCCTCGATCGCGGCCGGGGTGCGGTAGAGGGACACGAGCAGGACCGTGGACAGCGTCGCCAGTTCCATGGCGATCCAGAGGATGCCGACATTGTTCGTCAGGAGGCAGAGCAGCATGGCAAAGATGAAGAGCTGGAACATGGCGTGGTAGAAGCGCATCCTCCGTGGCCCGAGCGTGCCGTGTTCGCGTTCGCGGCGCATGTAGCGCCTGCTGAAGATCGCCGTGGTCATGGAGACGAAGGCGGTGAGGACCGTGAGGTAGACGCTGAAGGCATCGACAAAGAAGAAGTTGTCCCAGGCCAGCATCGGTCCCTGCTCATAGACCTGGAACGCCAGCCCGACGCTCGCGACAAAGGTGGCCCCGGAGCCGACGATGTTCATTTCGGCCGCGATCTTCCGGTCGCCGATGAAGCCCAGCGCCATGGCAGCGAAGAGCGGAACGCAGAGGAGAATCAGAAGGGCCATCAGGACCTCATATCAAGTTCAACGTTTAAAGTCAGAAGTAAAAGATTCAATTTGCATTTTACCTTTACGGCAGCGTCAATCCTCTTCCTTCAGCCTCGCCATCTGGTCGACATCAAGGCTGTCGAAGGCCGTGCTGATATGGAAGAAGAACATCCCGAAGATGAACGCGGCGATCAACAGGTCCAGGGCCACGCCGAGCTCCACGACGAGGGGCATGCCGTAGGTCGCGCTCGTGGCGGCGAACAGCAGCCCGTTCTCCATGGCGAGGAACCCGATGATCTGCGTGACCGCGTGCTTGCGGGTGATCATCATCAAGAAGCCGAGCATGACGGTGGCGAGGGCTACGGCGAGCGTCGATTTGGTCACGAGCGTTGAAAGCTCCCGGATGGGCGCGGTCAGGTGATAGGAGAATATCACCAGCACGATCCCCATCAGCATGGTCGTGGGGATCTTCACGACCGTTTCCACTTCTTTGTGGATCCTTAATTTCTGGATAAGCACATGAAGGATATAGGGCAGGACCACGACCTTCGTCGCCAGGGTCAGGATGGATGAAATATACAGATCATGGGCCCCGCCGACGAAACCAACCATGGCGGTGCTCACGGCGAGCAGGAAGCCCTGCAGCGCGAAGAGATGCAAGAGGGCGTTCATCCTCTTCTGCACCAGAAGGCCGAACGTCGTCAGCAGGATCAGTGCCGCCAGGAGGCTGTTGAGCTGTGAGGCAAGCTGTACATTCATATCATTCCTCTTTCAGTGCATGAACAAAGCATGATCGCCCGGGGAAAATCCCGGGTTCGAGTCCCCTTTCGGTATTTTACCTATCTACTCCAGCATGAAGTACGACAACATGCCGAGCGTTGCGAACAGGAAGGCGCTCCCCAGGAACTCGGTAATCCGGAAGATCCGCATCTTCGCCAGGCCGGTCTCGATCATGACCAGGCCGACCCCCACGACGGCGAGCTTGAGCAGTAGCACCGGCAAGGCTGCAAGAAGTGCGGTCGCATCGTCGTCCATCGCGATCCCCCAGGGAAAGAACGAGGCAATCCCCAGGACGACGAAGAGGAACAGCTTCATCATTCCCGCCCACTCGATAAGCGCGAGGTGTCTCCCCGAATACTCGAGGATCATCGCCTCATGGATCATGGTCAGCTCCAGGTGGGTGGCGGGATTGTCCACCGGCACTCTGCCCGTTTCTGCCAGGGCGATCAGGACGAACGCCAGGAGCGCGAAAACCAGCGACGGCCTCAGCATCGCGTGTCCCTGGGAGATGACATGGGTTATCTGGGAGAGCGACGTGGATTTGCTCACGAGGGAAACGGCGAACACGGCCATCAGCATGGCAGGCTCGGCAAGCGACGCAATGGTCATCTCGCGGCTCGACCCCATTCCGCCGAAGGCCGTGCCGATGTCCATGCCCGCCAGCGCCGTAAAGAACCGGGCTATGGCAAAGAGCGCCACCAGGGCTATGACATCGGCCGTGGCGGAGAGCGGCAGGTCCGCGGAAAGGATCGGGATGATCCCGCCGGCCAGGACCGAAACGCCGAACACGAGGTACGGCGTGAATCGGAATATCCACGAGGCGTTCTCCGCCAGCGTCACGTCCTTGGCGAACAACTTCATGATGTCCCGGTAGGGCTGGAACAGGCTCGGCGACGTGCGGCCCTGGAACCAGCACTTCACCATCTTTACCCAGCCGGCAAAGGCCGGAGCAAGTGCGAGGAGAACGGCGATCTGAACCAGCTCTATGAGGAACGGATTGATGTTCAACGGACAGTCCTTATCACGAAAATATAAGCAGCACCAGGATCGTCACGAACGAATAGATGAGATAGATCTGGATCCGGCCATGCTGCATCCTGCCGATCCTGCGCGACAGCCAGAAGCTCGCGTCGACCACCGGCTGGTACATCCAACCCCAGAAGCGGTCCCTGACCCGGAGATGATACTGCAGCCGCTCGGGGAAAGCGGGATGGGTCGCGGGCGGGAGCTGGCTCACTTTTTCCTTGATGCTGAAGAGAAAACCGAAGATACGCCTGAGCGGCATGGAAAAGGACGTGGCCGTATATTGCATCCGGTTCGTCACCTTCTCGAACCCGCAGTCCCAGAGCGGCGCCCGGTGGATGGCGCTGCGGCGCGAATGGAGCAGCAGGTAGGTCACGACCACCACGGACAGGATGCCCAGGAACGCGATCGGCGCCGAATAGGAGGCCCGCTCCGCCGCGATGGGCGTGAGCCACATCCAGCCGAAACCGGATGCCGAGGCGGCGACGGTCCCGTCTACCAGTTCTTCGGCCAGGGGGTCCATCCACCTGAGCATGACGGTGGGCAGAACGCCGAGGCCCAGGCAGGTGAGCGCCGCCAGCAGCATGCCGATGCGCATGGACCAGCGGACCTCATGCACGCCTCCGTGATGATGCCCGCGCGGCTGCCCCAGAAACGTGACGCCGAAGGCCTTCACGAAACAGGCGGCGGCGAGGGCGCTGGTGAGCGCCAGCAGCGCGGCGCCCAGCGGGATGAGCAGGTTCAGGAGCGGGCTGGGAAGCGACGGGGAAAGCAGGAACGCCTGGTAGGTCAGCCATTCCGACACGAACCCGTTGAAGGGCGGGAGCGCCGAGATGGAGATGCAGCCGACCAGAAAGAGGACGGCCGTCCAGGGCATGAAGCGGATGAGACCGCCCATCTCCTCCATGTTCCGCTCATGGGAGGCATGGAGCACGGCCCCGGCACCCATGAAGAGCAGTCCCTTGAACATAGCATGGTTCAACGTGTGATAGAGGCCGGCTATCAGCGCGAGCGCGGCGAGCAGGGACATGTCGAAGGAATAAAAGATCATGGCAAGGCCGACGCCGATGAGGATGATGCCGATGTTCTCGACCGAGTGGTACGCCAGGAGCCTTTTCAGATCGTGCTGCATCAGGGCATAGAGGACGCCCATGACCGCGGAGATGAGACCGAAGACCAGAACGACCGCGCCCCACCACCAGGGGAACACGCCGATGAGGTCGAAGACGACCCGGATGATCCCGTAGATGGCGGTCTTGAGCATCACGCCGCTCATCAACGCCGACACGTTCGACGGCGCCACGGGATGCGCCTCGGGCAGCCACACGTGGAGCGGGATCACGCCCGCCTTTGCCGAAAAACCGAAAAAAGCGAGCAGGAATGCCAGGGAAGCCCAGCCGGCGGGAAGTTCCGCCTCGCGCATGCTGTCGAAGGTATAGCCTTCAAATCCCTTGAAGCCGGTGGCGAGGCCTGCCAGGATGCCGAAGGACAGGAGGATCGCGATCGCGCCCACGTGGGCAACGACGAGATAGAGGAATGCGGCCCTCCTGTTCTCGATCTTCTCATCCTCGAAGAGGACGAGGAAATACGATGCCGCGGCCATCATTTCCCAGGCGATCAGGAAGAACAAGGCGTCATCCGCGAGGACCACAAGAAACATTCCCGCGAGGAACAGGGCATAAAAGACGACGAGACTGGTCACCGGCCGGTGGCCCAGGAAGCCTTTGACATAGCCGATGGAGTAAAGGGAGACGAAGAAGGCCAGCGCTCCGACGACGACGAGAAAATAGCCGGACAGCAGGTCGAGCCTCAAGTGAAAGGGAAGGTCCGGCAGGCCGATGGGTATGATGACCTTCTCCACGATGTTGGCGGCCACGGTCCAAACGCCGGCGATCGCGGCAAAGAACGCGGCGACGGCCGCAAGGGAAAAACCGGTGGTTATGAGGAGACGCTGGTTCCGACGCAGGAAGGGGATGAGCGCAAGAAGGAGCAGAAGCGCCGCAAAGGACACGAATAGGATACTGACAGGTGTAAGAAGCACGTCCCTACCTTCCTGGCTATGCTTGCATGGTGAAGCCGAAACCGATCAGTTCAGGGAAAAGGGCCGCCACGGGTCTCGCAGGTCCTTGCTCTTTCTGCGACTCTTCGTACACGACCTCATGCCCGTTTATCGATGAGTTCGCCTATGATCCGTGAAAGTCCCAGCAGGATCGCCGCAGGCGTCGGTGGACATCCGGGGATATAGCCGTCGACGGGAATGACGTTCGCGACGCCGTTGGTGACAGCGTAGCTTCCTTTATAGATACCGCCGTCCCTTGCGCAGTCGCCGCAGGCCACAACGAGCTTCGGTTCCGGGGTCGCGATATAGGTCCGCTTCAGCGCAAGCTCCATTTGGCGCGATACCGGCCCGGTCACGAGCAGCACGTCGGCATGCCGGGGAGAAGCCACGAAATCGACGCCGAAGCGCTGGATGTCGTAGATGGGGTTCGTGAGCGCCGTACATTCCCATTCGCAGGCGTTGCATGATCCCGCATCGATCTGCCTGATCCGGAGCGACCTATGGAAGATTCTATCAATCTTTTCCTGAAAGTCAACAATCTTCGCCTCCTGCTCGGGAGCGATGGTGAAGCCTTCCGGGAACGGGATGACCTTCTTCTTGGATAGCACGTTCTTTAGTATTTCTTCAAACATGACTGCTCCGTCAGCATAACACGTACGGAAGACAACCACAGAGTCTCAGAGACACAGAGGTTATCGTACGAGTCTTTTGATTCCGTCTTTCAGCAAGGCAGAGTTAAAGTTTACCATCAGCCCCACTTTCAAACCGGATAGTTTTAAATAGGTCAACAACTGCGCTTCGTGAACTGGAAGTATTTTTTCAACGCATTTGATTTCCACCACCACTTTTCTATCTACCACAACATCCATCCGATAACTGCAATCAAGCTGGAGTCCTTTATATTCAACGGGAAGCGTCACCTGGTTATCGAAGACCATGCCCTGGAGTTGTAATTCTTTACAAAAGCACTCTTCATATATTGATTCGAGCAGGCCAGGCCCAAGATGGCGATGTACCTCAATAGCGCAGGCAATGATCTTCTCCGTCAGCCCTTCATAATAATATGTATTCTCCGTGTCTCTGCGTCTCTGTGGTGGATTTTGCATCATATCCTCGGAGCGATTGGTCACATATCCGTCCCGGAGTACGACAGATTAAAGCTCTTGTTGCAGAGCGGGAAGTCGGGCACGATGTTCCCGTGCACGGCGAAGGGCACGGCGGGCCAGTTGCAGTACGACGGCGAGCGGAGCTTCACCCTGAGCGGTCTGCCGTTCCTGTCCGCCATCACCCAGTAGAACAGCGAACCGCGCGGGGTCTCGGCATAGCCCAGTGCAGACGCATAGGGAAGCGCCCGTTTCACGGGAACGGCCAGATCGCCTTTGTAACCGCTTTCAATGAGCGCCTGGATCATAGAGATGGAGCACTCGGCCTCTTCAGACCTGACCATCATGCGGGCGAACACGTCCCCTTTTTCATGGGTATGGGCTTCGAAGATCATCCTGTCGTACAGGAGGTGCGGATGGGACTTCCTCATATCGTCGTTCAGGCCCGACGCCCGCGCGGCAACACCGGTCACGCCCAACTTCAACGCGATGTCCTTTGAGAGACGTCCGGTGTTCTCCAACCGCTCCCGGTGCGAGACCGAGCCGAGCAGCAGCTGCATAAGCCCCTTAATATCCTTCGTGGCTTCGTCAACCGTCTTGAGGATATCGTCGGCCCGGGCGAACACATCTTTCGTGACGCCGCCGATGATGTTCGCGCTGCGAAGATACCTGCTCCCGGTGAGCCGCTCATTGAGCTGCATGAGCTGTTCCTTGATGACCGCGCCCTTCATGTATCCCACGGCGAGCGCCGTCCCCGCGCACATGTTCCCGATATCGCCGATATGGTTATAGAGCCGCTCGAGCTCGAGCAGGAGCGTTCGCACGGCCGAGGCCTTCTCCGTGATCTCCGTACCGGTCATCCGCTCCACCGCCATGCAGTACGCCGCACCGTGGGAGAAAGATGAGGTGCCGGAAACGCGCTCCGCCAGCTTGACGCCTTCAATAAATCCGAGCGTCTCGAACTGCTTCTCCGTCCCCTTGTGCGTATAGAACAGCCGAGGTTCCAGGAAGAAGATGGTCTCGCCCACGGCGCTGAACCGGAAGTGTCCCGGCTCGATGATGCCGGCATGCACGGGGCCCACGGGGATCTCGACGATACCCTCGCCTTCCACTTCCATGAAAGGGTGGGGGACTTTCACCATGATCCCCTCGCCCCATTCCCTGATGTCCGACGGCCCGATCTTCCAGTCTTTCCTGAGCGGATGTGAATTTGCCGGGAATGCTTCGTGGAAAACGAGCCTGCGCTGGTCCGGATGCCCTTCGGGAGCGAGGCCGAGCATATCGTAGATCTCGCGTTCGTACCAGTGAGCCGCGGGAACATGAGGGGTCAACGAAGAGAACCGGGGATCGTCCCCGCTCACGGAACGGACAATGATAAAGAACCGGTCAACGCCGGGAACGGAGAACACGGCATAGACCCTGAACACGCCGTCCCGCTCCCGCTCGTCGGTCGCGAACATCAGCCGAAGCAGGCCATGCAGCTCTTCGGACAGGTACCGGCAGACGTCCCTGAAATCATCCGGTTTGACCTCGAGATAGGTCTCATTCAGATGCTCAACGACCGTGACCGCTTTCTTAAGGACCCTATCCATTACTTCACTCCCACGACCTGAACGCAGGTCCTGATCGTAGCGTCGATAAAGGCCGGCACGTTGAAGCCCATGACAATGACCAATATCGCCATCACGATCATGATGCCGGTGCTCAGCACGTTTCCCGCGTTCAAGCCCGCAGCAGGGTGATGCCGCTCTGCCGAACGGTTCGCGGTGTCCGGCCTTCCGAACAGCATTTTCCCGAACCCGGACAGCACGCCGTAGAACACGATGACCACAAAGAGCAGGAAGATGGCCACCACAGGCCAGAGTCCCTTGTCTACGCCCGCCTTCAGCACCGTGAACTCGCTCACAAAAATATTAAAGGGCGGCGTGCCCGAGAGCGACAGGGCGCCGATGAAGGTCAGCGTGCCGAGAAGCGGCATGGAGGAGAGCACGCCGCTCACGTTCGCAATGTTCGTGGAGCCGAAGCGCGACTGGATCCTGCCCGAGGCGAAGAACATGAGCGGCTTTGCCAGCGCGTGGTTCAGAATATGAAGGAGCGAGCCGTAGATGCCTATGGGTCCGCCGATGCCGACGCCGAGCGAGATGATGCCCATGTGCTCGATGCTGCTGTAGGCCAGGAGACGCTTGTAGTTCTCCTGGACCAGGATGAAGATGGCCGAGATGCCCATGGAGATGAGGCCGAAGATGATCAGCAGGTTGCCGGTAAAGACCTCGCCGGTCGACGGTTGGACGATCGAGACGAAACGCATGATGCCGTAGAAAGCGGTATTGAGCAGGATGCCCGAGAGCAGTGCGCTGATGGGGCTCGGCGCCTGGCTGTGCGCGTCAGGCAGCCAGTTGTGCACCGGCGCAAGGCCGGCCTTGGTGCCGTAACCGACGAGCACAAAAATGAACGCGAGCTTCATGGTCTCGGGATTGAGCCGGGGGGCCACCTGTTTGAGCACCGTCCAGTTGAGCGCTCCCTCGGTGCCCATGACCGCCGTCGAGGCGTAGTACGTGATGAACGTGCCGAGGAGCGCGAAGGTGATGCCCACGGTGCAGAGGATGATGTACTTCCACGCGGCCTCGACCGCCAGCGGCCTCTTGTGGAATCCCAGCCCGATGAGGAGCGCTGATACGATGGTCGTGGCCTCGATGCCGATCCACATGATGGCGAGGTTGTTCGCCATGGTCACGAGGAGCATGGTGAAGATGAAGAGGTGCAGCAGGCCGTAGTACCGCCGGACCCCCCGGAGCTCTATGAGCCCCGTTTCCAGCTCATGTTCGAGATAGCTGATGGAGTAGATCGCCGAGGCGAGGCTCAGGAAGATGACGAGCGCCATGATGTAGCCCGAGAGCGCGTCCAGGGAGAACGCGCCGTCCATGGCCGCGACCGGCGCGGACACCGATTCCGTTATCGTCGGCAAGGCATAGAGCGCGAGGCTGACGGCGCCGGCGAGGCTCGCGTAGCCGATCAGTCGCGGACGCTTCAGCAGATAGCAGACGATCGCGGTGACAATGGGTATTATAAGAATCGCTATCACGATAGTCGTTTCACTCCATGGGAAATTGAAGATTGGAAATTTAAGATTTTAAAATGTGATAAATTAAAACTATTTCAAATTCTCGGAATTCCAGCTTCAACATTCAATCTTCGATTCATAGCACGATAAGCGCCGACATTTTCCAATTTCCAATCTTCAATCTACAATTTCCAATTCGACACCTGTCGGATGCCGCTCTACCCTTTCAGCACCGTCAGTTTGTCCAGGTCCGCCGAGGCAAAGGCCCGTTTGATCTGGATCGCGAAGACACCCAGGATGATCACGCCCATCAGCATGTCGAACAGCACGCCGAGCTCGATGATCGTCGGCATGCCGAAGGTCAGCGAAAATCCGGCGAGGAACAGCCCGTTCTCCATGAATAAAAGCCCGATCGCCTGCGTGAGCGCCTTCTTCCGCGTTATCATGATGAAGAGGCTGATGAGGATAACCGCGATGGATATCTGGAGCACGTTTCTCGAAAAACCGGTGACGAAGATGCCTTCCTTGAGCGACGCGTAGACCACGGCCACGAGGATGCCCGAGATGGCGAGCGAGAGCGAGTTGCTGATGTAGGGCTGCACCTCGTGGGTCACCCGCATCTGGCGCACGATCCGCCGAAGGAAGAGCGGGATGAGGATGCCCTTCGTCGTGAGCGTGAGCAGCGCGGCGACGTAGAGGTGCGTCTCACCCACGAGGACAGCCACCACGGCGATCAGCCCCGACAGAAGCCAGGAGTTGATCGTGTACGCCTTCACGTAGGACTCGATGCTCTTGAAGGCGTTCAATGTCACGGCGGTCAGGAGAATGCCAACGGAGATGAAGTCAATTATGGAAAATGCTTCGATCCAGACTTTCATGTCGCTCCGCTCCATTGGAAATTGGAAATCGACGATTGAAAATTTAAAATTCTACACACGACTATCTTCCTTTTTTTGAAGTGATGAGAGATTTGGCAATGATATTTATCAATTGCTTTGTTTCTTCGATGAGAGGGTCAACGTTGCCATCACTTACTAAGTCAGATCTCTGCATCAATCGTAACCAATAATTTGATTCGCGAAGTTCTTTCAAGACGATTTGGAGCTTATGGATGAAATCAGCCCTGCTCGCCGCGCCGCAAGCTTCTTCATAATTAGCGCCTGCGGAAGTCCCGGATCGAAATAGCTGACCGGCAATATGCTTACCAGGCAATGAAGCGTCAAGCTTCATCGTGAGTTTAAATATCGCCACACCATAATCCAATAACCGCCCGGAAAGTCTATTAGCTTGTTCTTCCACTTTACAATTTCCAATTTCCAATCTTCAATTTTCAATTCGACCACGCTGCGGCGTGGTCGTTTATTTCCCCATCATGATGTGCGTCACGAGCGACAGGAACGCGAGCACGAATGAGCCGCCGAGGATCGAGGGGAGCTGGAAAAACCGCACCTTGGCGCGTGTGGACTCCACCGCAGCCATGAGGACGGCCATGCCGAGCATTTTGAGAGCATACCCGCCGAGCGATGCGATGAGCCCCGCGCCGTCACCATCACGGGCGATCCCCAGGGGGAAGAAAATATCCATGGTCAGGGTGAAGAGGACCATCTGCTTCATAAAGTGCGCCCACTCCATGAGCGCCAGATAACGGCCCGAATATTCCAGGATCATGCCTTCGTGGATCATGGTCAGTTCAAGATGCGTGTCCGGGTTATCGACCGGCACCCTCCCCGTTTCGGCAATGATCGCGACCATGAACGCGGAAAGCGCGAGCACATGCGACGGCGAAAAGACCACGCCCGGCGCGCCGGCGATACGCGCGATGTTCGTCGAACCGGCAGATATCGCGGCGGTAAAGAGCGCGAGCATCATCATGGGCTCGACGAGGATGGCCACGGTCATTTCCCTGCTGCTCCCCTCGCCGCCAAAAGCGGTGCCGGCATCGAGCCCGGCGAGGGCCATGAAGAACCGGGCCAGGGCGAACAGGGAGATAAGCGCGATCACGTCGCCCATCATGGTGTACGGCGACAGCACGGTGACCACGGGGACGATCATGGCAGCGACGATCGTTGCGATGAAAACGACAGAGGGCGTGGCCTTGAATATCCACGAAGTGACGTTCGAGACCACCATGTCCTTTTTGAAGAGACGGATGAGGTCGTAGTAGGGCTGAAGCACGCCCGGGCCTTTTCTGCCCTGCATGTTCGCCTTCACCTTCTTGATCACCCCGTTCACCAGCGGGGAGAAAAGAATGATTATGAGAAATTGAAAGTAGCCCATGGCTTCGCTTTGCTCAGATTGGAAATTGAAGATTGATCATTTAAAATTTTAATGCCCCACTGCGAGGAGCGAATCAACAAAGTAATCACTCTTTTGCGTACCTTCACGATTTTGATCGAAAACCTCAAATTTCCAGTTTCCAAGCTCCAATATACAATTCGGCGCGTTACGCCGCCACCCCGGGCCGTTAGGTGCCAAAGATCAACAGCACAATGAGCGTTATCAATATGTATCCCAGATAAAGCTGCAGGCTCCCGGACTGCAGCAGCTTCACCTTTTCGGCGACGGCGTTGACGAACCTGGTCACGGGATCATACACGTAACGGTCGAAGAACGGAGTGATCTGGCCCCCGTACCTGATGGACCTGACGAAAAAGGGCTTGATGAGGTAGGAGACCTTCAGGTCCCTGCTCGGGAGATAGATCCTCTTGTAGATGATGCGGAGCGGCTTGGTAAAGGCCGTGGCAGTATACTGCATGCGCGGCGTGAGGCCTGGGATGCCGCAGTCCCAGGAATCGGCATACACGGTCTTTCTCCCGTTGCCCCGAAGCTTCACGAGTGCGACCACGGCGATGAAGATCGTCACCATGGCAACGGCGAGCGCAAGGGTGGAGAGCGATGCCGTGGCCCCGGGCGTTACCAGGATGCCCTGCCGGTGCAGTTCGACAAAGGATCCCGTGATGGTGAAAACCGCCGGCCCGAGAATCGCGACGGGAATTGACGGAAAGACTCCGAAAACGACGCAGAGAAGGGCAAGGAGCGCCATGCCGAGGACCATCCAGGGAGAGGACTCCTGGGCCGTGGTAGCGTGTTCGCTGCGCGCCATGCCCAGGAAGGTGATGCCGAAGGTCTTGACGAACCCGGCAGCGACGAGCGCTCCGGTGAGCGCCAAAGCCGCGCCTCCCAGGGGCGAGACGATCTTCGCGACAACGGAGGGCGACTGGAAGCCGAGCAGCAGGGACTGGTACGTGAGCCACTCGCTCACGAACCCGTTCAGAGGCGGAAGGGCGGTGATGGCAAGGGCGCCTACGAGGAACAACAGGCCCGTCCAGGGCATGAGCTTCAGGAGCCCGCCCAGCTTCTCCATGTTCCTTGTCCGGGTGGCGCTCACGACCGAACCCGCCCCCAGGAACAGGAGTCCCTTGAACAGCGCGTGGTTCAGGGTATGGTAGAGGGCGGCAGCAAGGGCAAAGCCGGAAAGGACGGGCATTCCGCCGCTCCGGAACATCATGGACGCGCCGATCCCCAGAAGGATGATCCCGACGTTCTCGACGCTCGAATAGGCAAGAAAGACCTTGAGGTCGTTCTCCATGATCGCGTAGAGGATGCCCAGGACCGCCGAGATCGCACCGAGAACAATGATCGTTATTCCCCACCACTCCGGACCCGGACCCAGCACATCCAGGGCGATCCGAAGGAAGCCGTAGATCGCCGTCTTGATCATGACGCCGGACATGAGAGGCGTGATGTTCGAAGGTGCAACGGGATAGGCCCGGGGGATCCAGGTATGGAGCGGAATGATGCCGGCCTTGGTGCCGAACCCGATGATGGCGAAGATGAAGATGAGCGACCTGATCTGCTGCGGAAGGAGTGCGGCAGCTGCCCGCATGGAAAGGAAATCCATGCTGCCCGTGTAGTGCATCAGCATGAAGAAAAGCCCTATGATGAAGGCCGTCCCGATATGGGTCATCACCACGGTAAAGAGACCCGCCTTCGCTGTCTCCTGGTTCCGATCGAAGACGACGAGGAAGTACGAGGCAACAGCCATGGTCTCCCAGGAAACGAGGAAGGTAAAGATATTGGCCGAGAGGACCACGCCGTACATGCTCAGGATGAGGATGTTGTAGAAGAACCCCATGGAGCCGGCATTTTTGATACCGCGCGTAAAGCCGATGGAGTAGAAGGAAACGGCAATGGTGATGAGCGATATGAGGACGACGAAGAAGGCAGAGAGCGCGTCTGCGCGGAAGGCGAAGCTGAAGAAGGATGATACGATGATCGCCTGGCTCGTATAGGCCGGGGTAAAGAGAAGGTACCCGCCTGCGGCGAGGAAGAGAAGCGAGCCTGCCAGGGAGAAGAGATAGCTGAAGTTGCGTATATTCGAGAGCGGAAGCTGTGAAGCGGCTGCGCCGAACAGAAACCCGATGATCCCTATAGAGAATATACTCGCGACGTCCATGTCTTAAACGATCAGTTTGAGCTCATTACGCAGACCCACGCGCATGATCCGGGAAAGCGAATTTCTTCGCGTTCAGAACAAGCGCTGCGACGTAATATCGATTTTCAAAGTACGTTGACCCGGGAGTATTCATGCCCGTGCACAGTCAAACTCATGCAAAACGAAAGGAATTTACAACAAATAAGAGTGTTCTGTCAAGGGAAAATGCGCTTCCCTGTTGATGAGCCTGTTGCAGGAACAGATCGCGGGAACAGTCCGGACGCGTCGATAAACGCCGCATTGCATCAAGGCAACGGTTGATCATTGTATCTTTTTTACGTTCAAGAACCGGGCTGCGAGGACAGCGATGACTGCCGAACCGCAGCTCAGCATGGCCCCCATCTTTGCCGCACCCTGATGGACCGGATCGATGAACGCCTCTCCTGCGACAAAGAGCGCGACGGTAAAACCGAATCCGCCAATGATGCCGACGAGGAGCAGTTCCTTCGCATGCATGTTTTTCGGCAGGGGGAACCCCAGCCACACGGCCGCGCTCGCCAGGAGGAAGATGCCCCCTGTCTTTCCGACCAGCAGGGCAGCCAGGACCAGCCAGGTGGCTGTGCCGACGCTCGCAAATGTCACTCCCGCGTTGGCAAGGCCGAACAGGAAGAGCCCGAAATCGACGATCACTTTCCATTCATGTTCGAACAACGCGATCGGGGAGTGATCGGCCGGGTCGTCCTCGAACATATGCTTCGTCTCGAAGGGGGCATGCGGCAGGAACGGAATGATGAAGACCAGGGCAAGCGCGGGATGCAGGTGCGCCCGGAAGAGGCCTGTCCAGGAGGGGATACCCCCCAGGAGCAGATAGGGCCAGTATGAGCGGACGCGCTGCTTCCGGAGAATATACGCGATCGCCATTCCCGCGATCACCAGAACGAGCCAGGCCGGTTCGATCGGCAGCAACGGGTCCGGGTAGAAGATGGCGATGATGGCGAGGCCGATCCCGTCATCGACAACGGCAAGGAGGACCAGAAAGGAGATCGCCGGATGGCCGGAGCCAAAGACGATGCGTGCCGCAAGCCAGGCGAAGGCAATATCGGTTGCCGTCGGGATCCCCCATCCCCTGCGCAGCCCGGGGGATCCGATAAAATGATTGAGAACAAGATAGATGACGGCAGGCCCGATCACGCCGCCGGCCGTGGCAAGCAGGGGATTCACCGACCGTCTGAGAGGATGAAGATCGCCGCCGGGAAGCAGGCTCTGAGCGATCTCGACGGCGGCGATGCCGAAGAAGAAGACCATGAAGATATCGTTGGTCAGGAAATGGAAACTGACGGGACCGAGGAACGGTCCGTTCAGAAACCGGCGATAGCCCTCGGGCGCGCTGTTCGCCCAGGACAGGGCGGCCGCGACGCCGGCAAGGAGCGGGACGGAGAATTCGCGCAGGAGGTTGAGGCGTTCTTTCACAAAGAGATCACCACGATGAAAAAAACTTTTCCGCCTGTTCTTTGTGCACCAGGCTTCAGGGATGGAATTCGAGCGTCATGGTATCAGCGGCAACGGGTGAAGTCAAACAAAAAGGGCGGCCATGGGCCGCCCTGACTGTGCATGTTCTCTTGCCGGCTGTCCGGTCCTGTCAGTGCCCGCCGGTCTTCATGATGCCGCTTGCGGCGAGCACCAGGACCGCGACCTCAACGATGGCGATCACGAGATACGCCGTGTCCTTCTTGCGCGTGAGGGTCGGCATGATCGAAAGATAGCACAGGATCGTGAGGCCCGCGAGCATGGCGATCCCGACGAAGTTCAGGTAGTCCCCTTTCCCGACAAGGGACAGCCAGCCCCAGCCCGTCGGCGCATGCATCGTATGGATATAGTCCTTCGCCTTCATCCCCCAGTAGTTCGGGAGGTCGTTGATCGGCACAAAGTTCGGCAGCACACCGAACGCGTACATCAGGAACGTGATCGTCAGCACGGCGAGGCCGAGCCACATCCCGATATTCAGAATGTTGGCATAGATGAGTTGCTCTTCGCTCGCCCTGGTCTTTTCATTCGACATGATGATTCCTCCCTGGTATGCATGCAATGACTATCGGAACGGATGACACCGATGAAAACCCTTCAACGTATTTTATCGGTGCTCATCGGTGGTCGCTCACTGTTGTGCGGCTACTTCCAGATGTTCAGGCCCTTCAGCAGCGCCCGGAGACCCGCGAAGAGCAGAAGGCCGATCACCATCCACTTGATCGCCCTGGGCTTCGCCTTGGCCAGGATCTTGACGCCGACGAGGGAGCCGAGCATGATGCCGATGATGGACGGGGCCACCATCATGGGCAGGACCGCGCCCTGGTTCATGTAAATCCAGGCCGCCGATGTGTCGGTGATCGAGAGCAGGAACTTGCTCGTCGCGACGGATATCTTGAGCGGTGCTCCCATGAGCAGGTTCAGTACGGGCACGTTCGCCCAGCCCGCGCCGAGGCCGAACATGCCCGCCATGATGCCGATGATGATGAAGAGCAGGAGGCCGGGAATGGTCTTGTGGATGTTCCACTCGACGTCCTTGCCGATGGACTCCTCGCGGTAGATGCCCATGATGCCGAGGGCCTGGGAGAGTTTGTCCGGCTGCGGCACGCTGGGGAAATCGGACTTCCCGGCCAGGAGCATGATAAGCACGATGCCGAGGATCGTCGCGCCGAGGGCTGTCTGGACCACGTTCTGGGGAAGCGCGAGGCCGATCATGGCGCCGACGATCGCAGCCGCGGATGCAATCAGCGCAACGGGCAGGGCGAGCCTGAGGTTCGCAAGATTTCGCTTCAGGAGCCCCGGACCCGCGGCGAGCGCGCCGGCAAGGGCGACCATGAGACCGGCTCCGCGGACAAAGTCAAGGTTGAACGGGAAGAAGCCGCCCACGATCGGCACGTACAGAACGCCGCCGCCCACGCCGCCGAGCACGGCAAGAATGCCGAGAATGAACGATACGATGAACAGGGCGAGGGGCCATACCCACCAGGGCGTGGTCGAGACGGGCGTTGCGGGGGTTGATGCAGGCATGCCGTGCATTTCGTGGCCGGACATGGCTGTTCCGGTCGTTGACGAGGCAGGCATAGAACCATGCATGTCATACTGCGCGGAGACGACACCTGCTGAACCAAGCAAGGCTAGCATGAGAACCATAATGAGGATTGAATATCGATGTACCATTGCTTTTGATTTTCCCCCTTCACTCTATTGAAAAAAGCACGTAATCACGACCTGCGACATAATATTGCGTTATGCAATTAGTTTGTTTCAATTTGGTACGGTCGCAATGTTATTATAATGATGAGGAAGTTGTCAAGAAAAATGTTAATTCACACCATGTACAGCGGTATGGATTCAGCGCTGCTTGTTGTAAGTATCCATTTTTAAAGACGATTGACGGTAAACCAGTTGGGGTAAGTCGAAGAAGAGGCAAGGAAGAAGAAACGGGTGAAGGGGAAGATGAACTGATGGATGCTCCAGGCCGATCCCACGCCGCGTACGGAAAACTGCTTCGCTAGTTCACGTCGCCCAGCTTTGCATCCAGTGTCGGCGTTTTGAGCCAGCCGGCGACGTCCTTGCCCAGCGCTCTCGCGCATCTGCCCAGCAGGCTGCAGGTTCCGCGGTACATGCCCCAGGCCCCGCCTCCGGTCACGCGGTTCGCCGTGAAGGTGCCGATCACCGTGCCGTCCTGCCACAGGGTGCCAGCGATCGAAAGATGCTTGGGGCCGCTCCATGCGCCGCCCGCCTCGCCGGAAAGACCGGTGATGGTTATTGCGAGCGCCTTGCCGACCGTGGCGGAGGATGCCGTCTCGACCAGGGCCACCTTGCCGAATTCGTCGCCGGCAAAGGACTCGATATAATCGATCACCTTTGTTTCCAGCTGGCAATCGTTCCTGACTGCTGCGGGCACGCTCAGATCACCGCTGAAGTGCGCGGATTTCTGCAACGAGAGAACGCTGTTTTCCGCCGAGGCGGCGAAGGGCGCCAGGAAGAGTAGCAAGAGGCAGCTCGTGCGGAAGATGCGGATCATGGAACCTCCTTGCGATGCCACGGGAATCCGTTCACGATGCAACGTCTCGGGGAGAAGCCGGCAGCGGACAGGCCTGGTTCGTCCGAGGCAAAATGGTAGTACAGCAGGCGTAACTTGTCAAGGTCATTTTCAGCCGCTCCCCGGCGTTCCCCGCGCGCCCAGGACAGCTCCGAACAGTTCCCGGACCTGCCTGCTCACCGCAAGGTATTCGTCCAGCATTTTTCGACCGGCAGGCGAGTCTCCGTCCTCGTATCCCATTCTGAGCGCCAGCGCATGCAGGGTGAGAGCGTCCTTCGACAGATCGCTGGACGCCTGGTTCGACACGATCCGCATCCTGCTCTCGAGCCGCCTGAGGAACCGGTAGGACGTCTGCAGCCGGTCGTGCTGTTCCCGCGTCAGGAGCCCCTCACGGCCGAGCACGTGCAGCGCGTTCTCGGTCCCCGGGACCTGAAGCCTCAGATGCCGCTTTCCGTGCAGGAGCTGAAGATACTGGACAATGAACTCGATGTCCACGAGCCCGCCGCTCCCCTGCTTGATGTTGTAGGACGTCCTGTCTTCCCTGCCGATTTCTTCCTCCATCCTCCTGCGCATCGCGCGAACGTCCTGGGCAAGCGCCTCCCGGTCCGGATCGCGATAGATCAGGCTCCGGATCCCGCTCCGGAACTCTCCGCCCACCGTGCTGTCGCCTGCAACGGGACGCGCCCGGAGCAGTGCCTGGCGCTCCCAGGTCTCTGCCTCCCCGGCATAGTAGCTCCTGAAAGCCTCGATGCTCTGGACCAAAGGACCCTTCGACCCGGTCGGCCGGAGCCTCGTATCGATGCGGAACGCGAACCCCTCGCGGGTGAGTGTCGAAAGATAGGAGATCGTTTTTTCAGCGACCTTGCTGAAAAGTTCGAAGGCGGAGACGCCGTCCGGCAGCGACCGGGCGCGCTGCTCGGAATAGACGAACAGGATGTCAAGGTCCGACCCATAGGTGAGTTCCCTTCCGCCCAATTTGCCCACGCCGATGATCGCGAGGCCCGCCACGGAGACCGATGCATGGAACCGGCGGCCGACCTCGGCGGCAGCCAGCTTAAGCGCGGCATCGAGGCAGACCTCGGCGAGTTTCGAGAGGTCGCGGGAAACCGCCCGGAGGCCCATGCCCGACAGCAGGTCCGCCAGGCCGAGCCGTATCTCTTCCTGGTGCTTGAACCGGCGCAGGGCGTCCAGCTTCTCGGAAAGGTCGGGCGCTCGTTCCAGCGCTTCCGCGAGCCCGCGTGCGAAGACGGCGCAGGTCCCGGTGCCGTAGGACCTTCTCGATTCGAGCAGGTTCTGGAGCAGTGCCGGCCTGTTGATCAGCATCCTTGAAAAATATTCGCTGTTCGCAAAGATCGAGATCAGGAGCCTGCCTGCCGCGGCATCGAGCCTCAGTAGCGCCTGAAAGGACTCCCAGGATCCCTGCGCGGCAAGAAAGGACTCCAGGTGGTTCAGGGCCATGTCGGGGTCCGGAGACGTGACCATCTCCTGGAACAGCGCCGGGAATATCTCATTGAACAGCCTGCGGCTGCGCGGCGTCTGATGGACGAAGGCCTCGCCCTCCCGGAGCAGGATCAGGTCGCGATGGGCCTTTGCGGGATCGCGGAACCCGTACCGCTCGAACAGGTCAAGAGCATCCTGTTCCGGGGTCTCCCGGTCCAGCAGCAATGCGTACTCCCGCGGCAAACCGTCCTGCACCCGCTCCTCTCCGGTGAACGCGAACAGGTCGTCATAGATCGCCCGGACCTTCCGCGTGTGCTCCGCATAGTCGCG
The DNA here is from genome assembly GCA_035516965.1 of Nitrospirota bacterium. NCBI lineage: Bacteria > Pseudomonadati > Nitrospirota > Nitrospirota bacterium. The sequence continues at coordinate 16,123 of DATIZR010000042.1, read as the reverse complement.
AAGCAGGAGATCCGCCTCGCGGCCATGCTCGAAGTAGCCGGCCCGCCGCGCGAGGGCGCGGACCTCGCGCTCATCGGAAGGCATGGTCTGCGTCTGGAGATCGTCGAGTATCTGGATGCGGTGCTCGACGGTGCGCAGGAACACGTATGCCCTCGCGAGCGCGTCCTGCTCGCGGTACGTGACCAGACCCTTCTGGGAGAGCGCATGCAGGGCCCGGAGCGCGTTCTTCTCGCGCAGCGACCGGTCGCGCCCCGCATAGATGAGCTGGAGCGCCTGGACCACGAACTCGATCTCGCGGATCCCGCCGTAGCCGAGCTTCACGTCGCGGTGGGACCTGCCCTTCTGCTCCACGTCCTTGTTGATCTTTTGTTTCATGTCCCTGATCTCGGCAATGGCGCTGAAATCGAGGTATTTCCGGAACACGAAGGGCGTGATGCGCTCCAGAAACTCCCTGCCCAGGGCCTCGTCCCCTGCCACGGGACGGGCCTTGATGAGCGCCGCCCGCTCCCAGGTCTGGCCCCAGGACTCATAGTAGATCTCGTAGCCTCCCAGGCTCTGCGCGAGCGGACCCCGCTGTCCCTCGGGCCGGAGACGAAGGTCGACGCGGAACACGAATCCATCTTCGGTCTTCTGGCCGATGGCGGCGCTCAGCTTTTCCGCTAGCCTGATGAAGTACTGGTGGTTCGTGATCCTGCCCGGCGCGGTCCCGTCGGCCCGGGATGCTCCTTCCGTCTCGCCGTCCCCCGTGTAGACATACATGAGGTCCACGTCGGAGCTGAAGTTCAGCTCCCGTCCTCCCAGTTTGCCCATGGCAATGACCGCGAATCGGGCCGGGGCCGCCGTGCCATCCGGGAGTTCGAGCATCGGACTTCCGTGCCGGTCACGGAGCGCCGCATCGGCCCACGCATAGGCAGCCTGGAGAACAACCTCGGCAAGGTCGGACAGGTCCTCGACGGTCTCACGGAGGTCCGCCCTGTTCAGAAGATCGCGAAGGCCGATCCTGAGCATTTCCCGCTTCCGGAAGAGCCGGAGGGACCGGAAGAAGTCTTTCTCATCGTCGCCGCCGACGAGGTCCGCGAGCTGTTTCGCGAGGAGCGGTTTCCCCGGGGAAGGCGCCAGAAAACCCCGGTCCGCAAGGAGGGAGAGGCTCCGGTCGGTATCGCTCAGGAGGAAGGTCGCAAGGAACCGGCTGGCTCCGAAGACCGTGATCAGGGACGTCAGAAGACCGGGCTCTTTCCCGCACAGCGGGGGAAAGGACGCGGCTTCGGTCAACGCGCTGACAAACCGCTCGAAATTGTTCAGCGCAAGGTCAGGGTCGGCCGCGGTGGAGAGGCATGCAGCGAGCGGAGAGACAAGCGTGGAGAACTGTTCTGCGCCAAGCGTCTTCCGCAGCAGTTCAAGGTTCTTTCGAGCCTGGGGGAGGTCCACGATGCCGCAGGACAACAGGCGCTCGTCGGTGATCGTTATATCATTGTCAAATGGCATTTTTTCTATTATACTGGCAACATCAGGCTGACACAAGACGAAGAAATCAGAAGAACGTTGCCCGGAGTATTCGGGGCGCATATCCTATGAAAGAGCTCCGTGACAACGAGCAGTGCTACGTATGCGGGAAAAAGAACCCGCACGGGCTCGCGGTGGACTTCTCGATCAACAGGGATGACAGGTCCATCACGGCCGGGTTCATTCCCCGGGATGCGCATCAGGGCTATGAGGGGATCGTGCACGGCGGCATCCTGTCCTCCCTGCTCGACGAGGCCATGGCAAAGCTGGCCTTCAGCCTCGGCATGCCGGCAGTGACCGCCGAGATCGTTGTCAAATTCAAGACGGCAGCCGCTCCCGGCGATGAGCTGACCGTATCAGGCAGGCTCGTGCAGGAAACGCGCCGGCTGGTCCTGGCCGAAGCGAGGATCGATCGGGGACCAGTCGTGATCGCGGAGGCGACGGGGAAACTGCTCAGAATCCAGTTATGAGCTCTTAGTCCGGTGTCTTGTGTAAAAGCGTTCTCTCACAGACATCTTACTCCGGACTTCGCACTTCTCACTCCGAACTTATTATGAACTACACCCATAAACAACTGATCGAAGCGATAAGGACCCGGGCTGGCAAGCCCCTGATGGTCCGGGAGCTGATGCGCGTGCTCAGGCTCAAGGCCGACGACCGCCGCGACCTCAAGCATGCGCTGAACGAGCTCGTCCTGGCCGGCGATATCGTCAAGACGCGCGGGAACCGCTATGGCCTGCCGGACAAGATGGACCTCGAAACAGGCATCTTCCAGGCGCACCCGACGGGCTACGGGTTCGTGATCCCGGAGAAAAAAGGCAAGTCCGATGTGTACATCGGATTCAGGAGCAGGCTCGACGCCATGCACGGCGACAAGGTGATGGTCCGGGTCTCGCCTCCCACGGGAAGGAAGGCTGCCGGTAAGCGGGAAGGAGCGATCATCCGTGTTTTGGAGCGCGCCCACACCAGGATCGTCGGCACCTTCGAGCTGCCTGAATCGCGGACGCTTACCCATGGCTACGTAACGCCCTCGGACCCGAAGATCGGCCAGGATGTATTCATCCACGCGGAGAACAGCAGCGGAGCGAAGCCGGGCGATATTGTGGCGGCGGAGCTCATCGCCTATCCCCTGGGAGGCAGGCCGGCGGAAGGAAGGATCGTACGGGTCATCGGCAGGCCGGGCGATCCCGGCATCGACTCGGAGCTGATCATCGAACAGTACGAGATACCGGTCCGGTTCTCCTCCGCCGCCCAGGCGGAGGCCGACGCGATCCCGCAGGAGGTCACCCCGGCCATGCGCAAGGGGCGCCGGGACCTTCGCGCCCTGCCCACGGTCACCATCGACGGGGAGAAGGCCCGCGATTTCGATGACGCCATCTCCATCGAAAGAATCAGGACCGGCTACCGTCTCTGGGTCCACATCGCCGACGTTGCCCAGTACGTGCGGGAACGGACGTTCCTCGACGAGGAGGCGTACCAGCGGGGCACCAGCGTCTACCTTCCTGACCGGGCGATCCCCATGCTGCCCGAAGCGCTCTCGAACGGCATCTGCAGCCTGAACCCGCAGGTGGACCGGCTCACCCTCACCTGCGAGATGGACGTATCGCCCGCCGGCGCAATCCTGAGGCACGATATCTACGAAAGCGTGATCAACAGCGATGAGCGCATGACCTACACAGCCGTGCGCGAGATCCTTGTGGACCGCGATCCGGCCCAGCGGCGGCGCTATGAACGCCTCCTGAACGAGTTCCAGCTCATGGCCGAGCTCATGGAGGTCCTTCGGGCAAAGCGGGCCAAACGGGGTAGCATCGATTTCGACCTGCCCGAGCCCGAGATCGTGCTCGACCTGCAGGGCCGCATGACCGACATCATCAGGGCCGAACGCAACATGGCGCACCAACTCATCGAGGAGTTCATGCTGGCGGCCAACGAGACCGTGGCCGCCCACATCGAGAAGAAGGAGAAGCCCTTCCTCTACCGGATCCATGAGGAGCCGGCCGAGGACAAGCTGAGCGACCTGATCGAATTCCTGGCCACGCTCGGCATCACCCTGCCCGCCGTGAAAAAACTGAAGCCGGTCCATCTCCAGAAGGCGCTCGGCCGCGCCAAGGGCACGCCCGAGGAGACTCTCATCAACACGGTGCTGCTCAGGACCATGAAGCAGGCACGGTACTCCGAAGAGAACGTGGGCCACTTCGGGCTCGCTGCGGAGACCTACACGCACTTCACCTCCCCCATCCGGCGCTACCCGGACCTGATCGTGCACCGGATCCTGAAGGCCGACATGAAAGCCAGGCTCACGGATGCGGCGTACGTGGCAAAGCTTGCCGGATATCTCCCCGAGGCTGCGGTGCACTGCTCGCAGCGGGAGCGGACGGCCATGGAGGCGGAGCGCGACGTGGTCGCCATGCTGAAGCTCGAGTTCATGAAGGACAAGCTCGGCGAGGTGTTCGGGGGAATCATCACCGGCGTGGTGCAGTTCGGGTTTTTCGTGCAGCTCAGGGAGTTCTTCGTGGAGGGGCTGGTGCATGTCTCGACCCTGGCCGACGATTACTACCACTATGTCGAGAAGATGCACTGCCTGCGGGGTGAGCGGAAAAAACGCACCTACCGGATCGGCGATACCGTAACCGTGCGCCTGGACCGCGTTGACCCGGTCAGGAAGAAGATCGATTTTTCTCTGGCGGGAGAGTAACTTCTCATTTCTAATGCCACATTCTTAGTTTCCAACTCCTCATTCGTAATTCCCAATTCCTGCCTTACAGCTTGATCATCGTCTCCCGGTCTTGTTCGGTAAGCCCGTTGCAGAACGCTGAGGCTCTCGCGGGCGCGGCGGGATCGTACATCTTCGCGAACGGGTCCGACTCGAGGAGCTCCTTTGCCCGGTTCACGGCGGCTTTGTCGTCCAGGGTGACATTCCTCAAGTGGATACCCTGCCTCGTGACCGAGAAGGACCGGAAGGAGCAGGGATAGGTGACCACGGCCGGATCGCAGACATAGGTGATCTTGCCCGCGGTCTCGACCTTCGATGCGTGGTGGTGACCGGAGACGACAAGCCTGACGTTCGGGTATTTCTCGATGATCTCGGTCACGCGCGTGTGGTTTTTGACCATCCAGAAAGACCATTCGGGCGACTTGTCCCTCGGCGATGCGGGCATGAGCAGCTGGTGCGTGAACAGGATGATCAGCTTCTTGGACTTGTTCTCCTTGAGCTCTCCCTCGAGCCACTTCAGCTCAAGCAGGCCGGCCTCGCCGTAGGGCTTTCCTTCGACGGTCACATCGAAGCCGATGACCCGCACGTTCTTCACGGGTTCGAAGGCCCATGACGTATGACCGGGCCGCAGCCCCCTGCTTGTCCATGCCCGGATAAAGTCTTCCTTGTTCAATTTGGAGACGCCCGCGACCGGCGAGACCTCGGTATTGCCGAGAAGGACGTAGTACGGCATGTTCAGGTGGGCCGTCCACTTCTGGAACACGTCCAGGGACTCCTTGTCGTTCGGGCCGTAATGGATCTGGTCCCCGCCGAAGACGACGAAATTCAGTTTCGGGAGGCGCTGCAGCTGGCGGAGGGCATCGATGAAAAGCGGGATGCTCTTTTCGCGGTATTGCCAGTTGCTTTCGCCGTTCACGTCGAGATGTAGGTCCGTGATATGGGCAAAATTGAACGAGGGCACGTCCACCGCTTCCGCGAAGGGAATGAAGAGCTCTCCCGCTGCGAGCGCGACGCCGGCGGCCGCGGCCCCTTTCAGAAAATTACGCCTGTTCATCGACATTGCACACCTTCCCCCTGAGCATCTGTTTTCTCCGCTGCCGCATCGCGACGGTGGTGAAACAAAAGTGACATATTCCCGGCATGATGTCAAGGGTAAAAAGGATGACGCCGGCACAGCGCGGGGAAATGTCCAGTTGAATTTGCGGCATTCCTGTGCTATGGTACTCTCCATGAAAGGGCTGCTCAAAAAACTTCCCTCTGTTGACGAAGTCCTGAAGGAAGGCAGAGCAAAAGCGTGGATGGAGCGCTTTCCGCGCGTGCTCGTGCTCGATGCGGTCAGATCCGCCATCGACGCGAGGCGGAAAGCGATCCTCCGGGCCGCGGAAAAGGACGCCGCCGCGCGGATCGACGACGCGCTCGTTTCGCTTCCGGGCGTCCTGAATCACGCCGAGTCCCTCCTTGCGGAGCTGTCGGAACCGAGCCTGAAGGGCGTCATCAACGCCACGGGCGTTGTCGTGCACACCAACCTCGGGCGATCGGTCCTGTCCGAGAAGTCTATCCAGCGCGTCGCCGAGGCCGCCCGGAGCTATTCGAACCTTGAGTACGACATACCCGCGGGCGAGCGCGGCAAGCGTCACGTCCATGTCGAGGGGATCCTGAAGCGCCTGACCGGCGTCGAGGCCGCAACCGCCGTGAACAACAACGCCGCCGCGGTACTGCTCTGCCTGAACACCATCGCCCGCGGCAAAGAGGTCATCGTTTCCCGGGGAGAGCTCGTCGAGATCGGCGGATCCTTCCGGGTTCCCGAAGTGATGGAGCGGAGCGGAGCAAAGCTGCGCGAGGTCGGGGCCACGAACAAGACCCATCTCAAGGATTACGAGAAGGCGATCAACGAGAATACCGGACTTCTCCTCAAGGTGCACACGAGCAATTACAAGATCGTCGGCTTCACCCGGGAGGTCTCGCCTGAGGATCTGGTGAAGCTCGGCAAAAAACACAACCTGCCCGTTATGTGGGACCTGGGGAGCGGGAGCTTCGTGGACCTGTCGACCTACGGCGCCGGAAGCGAGCCCACGGTCCAGCAGGCCGTGCATTCCGGGGTGGATGTGCTCACCTTCAGCGGAGACAAGCTGCTCGGCGGACCGCAGGCCGGGATGATCCTCGGCAAGAAAGTATGGCTCGATCAGATCCGCTCCAATCCCCTCGCCCGGGCGCTCCGCATCGACAAGCTCACCCTGGCAGCGCTCGACGCCACGCTCGGGCAGTACCTGGACCTGGAAAAGGCCGTGCGGGATATTCCGACGCTCTGGATGCTTACCCAGCCGCTGTCGGAGATCGAGCGGAAGGCCGTGCTGCTGTCCTCGCGCATCAGGGAGCTCGGGGACCGGGAGCTGACCACGATCATCCAGGACGACACGTCCCAGAGCGGCGGCGGCGCCCTGCCCACGGGCGTCTTCCCCACGAGGACGGTCTGCCTCCGGCACGAGCGGCTGAGCGCCAACAAGATCGAGTCGGCACTGCGGATCAACAAGCCTCACGTCATCTCCCGGATCAAAGAAGGCATGGTCGTGCTCGATCCGAGGACGCTGAACGATGAGGAGATCGGGAAGATCGTGGAAGCCCTAAAACAACTACAGAAAATGTGACCACGGATCAGGACGGCTAGAGACAAGAATTAGGTTAACCGCGGATGAACACGGTAATGCGAAATAACCAAGTCCGGTTTAACCACAGATGATCACAGATGGCGCATATTAAAACAATAATTCCAGATCATAAAAACGAAATTCAAAAGATCCTTTCCCGGTTTCATCCGTGTTCATCTGTGTTCATCTGTGGTTAGAAGCCGCATCTATCTTTGTTCATCCGTGGCTGCATCCCGTTGTACGTCTCTAACCCTGTTCATCCGTGGTTATTAATCATCGTCCATGAAATACATCATCCTCGGCACCGCCGGACATATCGACCACGGCAAATCAAGCCTCGTCAAGGCCCTCACCGGGACCGACCCCGACCGACTCAAGGAGGAAAAGGAGCGCGGCATCACGCTCGACCTGGGATTCGCGTCCCTGGACCTGCCCGGCGGGAACCGGCTCGGCATCGTCGATGTCCCCGGCCATGAAGGCCTGATCAAGAACATGCTCGCCGGCGTGGGCGGCATGGACATCGTGATGCTCGTCATCGCCGCGGACGAAGGCATCATGCCCCAGACCCGGGAGCACCTCGCCATCTGCGACCTCCTGCATGTGAAAAAAGGCCTGATCGTTCTTACCAAGATGGACATGGTTGAGAAGGACTGGCTCTTGCTCGTGCAGGATGAGGTCCGGCAGTTCGTCAAGGGCACCTTTCTCGAGAAGGCGCCCATGCTTTCCGTCTCGTCCAGGACCGGAGAACAGCTGCCGCTGCTGGTTCAGGAGCTGGCAAGGCTCGCGGCGGAAGTATCTCCGAAGTCGTCGAACGGCATCCTGCGGCTGCCCATCGACCGGGTGTTCACCATGAAGGGCTTCGGCACGGTCATCACCGGCACCCTGCATTCGGGGACGATCAGCATTGAACAGGAGGTCGAGGTCCTGCCGAAGGGGATTACGACGAAGGTGCGCGGCATCCAGTCCCACAGCCAGGCGGTCCAGCGCTCCGTGGCGGGCCAGCGCACGGCGGTGAACCTCCAGGGCGTCGAAAAGGACCAGCTCTCGCGCGGCGACATCATCGTGAGCGCCGGCTTTTTTACACCGACCAGGACGCTTGATGCGAAGCTTGAGCTGCTGAAGCAGGCCCCGCGGGGGCTCAGGACGGGCTCTCGCATCCGGTTCTACAACACGACACAGGAGGCCATCGGCAGGATCGCCCTCCTCGGTGCTCACGAGCTGGCGCCCGGCCAGGAAGCCTTCGTCCAGATGAGGCTCGACCGGCCCGTGATCATCCAGCACGGCGACCGCTTTATCCTGCGCTTCTACTCTCCCATGGAGACCCTGGGAGGCGGCATGGTCCTGGACCCCCATCCCCGCCGGCACAAGCAGTCGACCATGCAGGAATCCCACAAGAGCCTCGGCATCCTTGCACAAGGTGCGATGGAAGAACAGCTTGCGCTCTTTATATCGGGAAAAGGTCTTGCCGGAATGGCAGAGAACGATCTCATCGGGACCGTCGCGGCCGACAAGCAGGCCATAGCAGCGGCGCTTGCATCGCTTGCGCAGAAAAAGACCGTGCTCCGCGTAGACAACCTCTATGTCCATACGCTGCACCTGACATCACTCGAGGCGAAGACCCTCGAACTCGTAAAACAATACCACAAGGACAACCCGCTCAAGCCGGGCCTGGACAAGGAAGAGCTGAAAGGCGCGCTCAAGATGAGGATTTCAGCCAAGGTCCTGAACATGGTCATCGACGGCCTTGCGAAAAAAAAGCAGATCGAGGCGGACGGCTCCAAGTTGAGGACCCCCGGATTCAAGGCGGCAGGCGGCAAAGTGCAGGACGAGGTCAAGAACAGGATCGTCGATGCCATCAGGAAAGGCGGCACCCAGCCGCCGGTGCGGGAAGAGCTTCCTTCCCTTTTCGGCATCACGGAAAAGGACGCGAAGGACCTGCTCAGGCTCCTGGCGGACGAGGGCAGGACGATCCGGATCAACGACTCGCTCCACCTCGATAAGGATGTGGTCGAGACGATCAGGAGGGACCTCACCAGGCACCTCCAGGAGAAGAAAGAGATCACCATGGCCGAGTTCCGCGACCTGGCCAGGACCTCCCGCAAGTACGCCGTGCCCATCATGGAATATTTCGATTCCCAGAAGCTGACGCAGCGGATCGGCGACAAACGGGTGTTGCGGGGATAGAGCATGCGGACCTTCCCGTAATTACCTCGGAGATAGGATGCAGGAGATGATGGACACCAACAGGCGGCAATCCCATTGCATTGTTTGCGGCAGGCGCTTGAGCACAAAGGATCCCTCGGGGAACATCCAGTGGCAGCCCAGCGAGGTTGATGACAAAGGCATTTACTGTGAAACCTGTTATTCAAAAAAGACGAAAAGCAAGTCCATGAAGAAAAAAAACATCTGAAAATGCCGTGGCTGACCGCAGGTGACCTCGGGCATGACCTGGCTCATCGTTCTTTCCGGCCTGTCACCCGTGCTATAATGGAGCCAGGATACTTTCACGTCGTCCTGCCAACAGCTCGTTTCCTGAACGATGACTACTGAGAGGAGGAACACCATGAAAAAGACGCTATTCATAACCGGCCTTGCAGTATTGTTGAGCGCGGCCCTTGCCGGCGCCCAGGATTTCACGTTAAAGAGCGACCAGATCGGGGGGCAGCTGACCATCGATGAGGTCTTTTCGGGGTTCGGCTGTACGGGCAAGAACATCTCTCCCTCCCTGAAATGGATGAACGCGCCGAAGGCGGCAAAAAGCTTCGCGCTCACGGTCTATGACCCCGATGCACCGACCGGCAGCGGCTGGTGGCATTGGGTCATCTTCAACATCCCCGCCGACGTCACGGACCTCAAGACCGACGCCGGGAATCCTCAGAAGAAGCTCGCGCCCGCAGGCAGCATCCAGAGCATGACGGACTTCGGGAAGCCGGGTTTCGGCGGCGCCTGCCCGCCCGCGGGCGACAAGCCGCACCGCTATATTTTCACGGTCTTCGCGCTGGATGTCCCGAAGCTGGACCTTGATGAAAAGGCCGGCGCCGCGCTCGTGGGATATATGCTGAACTCCCATACGATCGCAAAGGCGTCCCTGATCTCCTACTACGGACGGTAAGATCGCATCGGGCTTGAACGTACCCTCTGTTCTCACGATGACCTCCGGGGCGGCCGACCGGAGGTCGTGCTTTTTCCGGTGATCAAAAGAGTTCCCTTCACCCGGGGCGCCCGCGGTGTTATAGTGTAATAGCGGGATGCAACACTGACATGCAAGAAACATCCATGATAAGAACGCTCTTCCGTTCCCTGCGCCACCGGAACTTCCGCCTCTTCTTCTCGGGCCAGCTCGTTTCCCTCATCGGCACCTGGATGCAGAACATCGGGCAGGCCTGGCTGGTGCTGGAGCTTACCCATTCGTCCTTCAAGCTCGGCGTGGTCTCGGCGCTCCAGTTCCTGCCCATGCTGTTCCTGTCGTTCTTCACGGGACCGTTCATCGATTATCTCGACAAGCGGAAGATCATCATCGGGACCCAGGCCGTGCTCATGGCACAGGCGTTCGTGCTGTCGTTCCTGGTCTGGACCGGGACCGTCCACTACTGGCACATCATCGTGCTCGCCACGCTCCTCGGCATCGTGAACACGATCGACATGCCTGCCCGCCAGGCGTTCATCATAGAAATGGTCGGGAAGGACGACCTGATGAATGCGATCGCCATGAACTCTTCCATCTTCAACGCAGCCCGGGCGGTAGGACCGGCGATCGCCGGCATGCTGATCGCCGCGGCGGGCACCGCGGCCTGTTTCTTCCTGAACGGCCTCAGCTTTCTCGCGGTGCTGGCGGGACTCCTGTTCATGACCGCGTCCTCTTCCCCGCGGCGGGAGAAGTCGTCCTATCACGTCCTGCGGGACATCGGGGAGGCCATCCGATACGTCAAGACGACGCCCGTGGTGATGATGACCATCCTGCTCGTATCCGTGGTCAGCGTCTTCGGGACGAATTTCACCGTCCTCGTTCCCGTCTTCTCCAAGATGGAGCTGCATCGCGACGCGGCCGCCTTCGGGTTCCTCATGTCCTCGTTCGGCGCCGGAGCCCTGATCGGGGCCATGTCCCTGGCCCTTATGAGCCCCTGGGGGCCGCGGCCGGTGATCCTCCTCGGCGGCGGCATGAGCCTCTCGATCTTCCTGATGCTGATCGGGCTCCAGCGCTCTTACAGCCTGACCGCGCTGCTGCTTGCCCTGTCCGGCTGGTCCATGGTCACCTTCTTCGGCATGGCGAATACCACGGTCCAGCTGAACACCGAGGACCGTTTGCGCGGCCGGGTCATGAGCCTGTATACCCTGTCCTTCGGCGGGCTCACGCCCTTCGGCAGCATGTTCGCCGGCACGGTCGCCCACTGGATCAAGGCCCCCCTCACCTTCGCCGTCGGCGGGCTGGTCTGCGGCATCGTGTTCTTCGTGGTGATCCTGAAATGGCGGAAGTTCGAAGCCTGGGGCAGCGACCTGTAGCCGCCCTCCCTAGGGAGGGGGATTGATCAGAACGGCGGCACGGCGCGTAAGCAAAACGTTCCGGTATCGGACATGCAAAAAGGCCCGCAGTCAGCACTCCCTGCGGGCCTTGAGTGGAGAGGGGCCTTCTAAGCGGCCTTCATCAGGACCTTCAGCGCCTTTTCCTTGCCTGCGTTGCCGAAGGTATCATATGCCTTCATCACTTCGTCGAGCGTGAACGTGTGGGTGATGAGCTTCTTCGGCTGCAGCTTCCCCGACATGACGTTCTTGAGCAGCATGGGCGTGGTCACGGTGTCCACGAGCCTGGTCGTGATCGTGATGTTCTGCGCCCACAGCCTCTCGAGGTGCAGTTCAACGCTCTTGCCGTGCACGCCGATATTCGCGATGTGTCCGCCCGCGGAAACGATGTCCTCGCAGAGCTCGAACGTGGCGGGAATGCCCACCGCCTCGATCGCCACGTCAACTCCCCGGCCGCCCGTCAGTTCCATGACCGTGTCTTTAGCCTTTCCGTCCCTGCTGTTGACGGTCTTCGTCGCGCCGAACTTTTTCGCCACCTCGAGCCGGTTGTCATCCATGTCGATCATGATGAGCTCCGCCGGCGCGTAGAACTGCGACGTCAAAAGCGCCGCGAGCCCCACGGGCCCCGCGCCGACGATCGCCACAGTGTCTCCCGGCTTGATCTGGCCGTTCAAGACGCCGCATTCATAGCCCGTCGGCAGAATGTCGCTCAGCATCACGAGCGCATCCTCGTCGGCATCCTTCGGCACGCGGTACAGGCTCGTGTCGGCATAGGGGATCCGGACGTACTCCGCCTGGGTGCCGTCGATGGTATGTCCGAGGATCCACCCGCCGCCCTTCTCGCAGTGCGAGTACATGCCTTTCTTGCAGGCGTCGCACTTGCCGCAGGAGGTGATGCACGAGATCAGCACCCGGTCGCCCTTCTTGAAATTCGTCACCCCCGGCCCCTGATCGTCGATGATCCCGACCCCCTCGTGGCCGAGGATACGGCCGTCCGTCACCGCGGGAACATCGCCTTTCAGGATGTGGAGGTCGGTCCCGCAGATGGTGGTCTTGACGATCCTGACGATGGCATCGGTCGGGTCCTTGACAACCGGCTTGGGCTTTTCTTCCCAGACCCGCTTGCCCGGACCGTGATAAACCAGCGCTTTCATAGCGTATCACTTCCTTTCCTCGCCCGGAAGAAACTGACGAGCAATCTTTGACTTCCCGGGACGAATGATAGAAGTATGTCCCACGATGATATGCTAGCACTGCAGGCAAGGCCGGTCAATCCACCTTAGGTATGACAATGACGATGCAGGGAGACTGTGGTATCGCAACAGCTGGCTGTCTTCTGATGATCACCACGAACCGGAAAGGCGGGCTTCCTCACGAGGATGAGGCAAAAAAAGAACCTGCATCGCTTTTGCCGATGCAGGCTCTTGATCTGACTGATTCGCTTTATTTCGGCGCCGGGGCCTCGCGGGAAAGCGCACGGCGGTCGCCGCTGCGACGCTCATGCCCGGTACGGCGATCTCCGGAAGTTGCCTCGGTCGACATCGACAGGGGAAGCGTGAGCATCAGGGCCGAAAACCCCGACAGCTGGTTCTCATCGCTCCCGCATGGCGCTCCTTCTGGCTTCATGCCCTTCTCATCGCTGCCTTGCGAGTCCTTAAGAATCATATCGCGCTGTCCTCCTCGCCGGGGAATAACGTGCAGTTGTTCCTTCGTCGATCTATGTCGTATGCGAATATTACAAATAACTATAGCATGCCTGAAATGCTTTTTCAATCAATTTCCCCAATCTAACCCGGACGAGTGGAAACTAAAACCTCTGCACCACAGAGGACACAGGGGAGAGATGTAAAAGCTCAGATGAAGGCGTTCCTCTGTGTTCACTGAGCACTCTGTGGCAAGAAACGTTATTAACAGTCTCACAATAGAATAGGCATCTACCGATCGTCTTTACTATCCTCCAACGTGGTCATTCAGGGCTTGACCCGGAATCCAGCCTGCACTCAGCATTTACGAGCCTGTGGCCAGTGCTTATGAGCGCGTTGCGCGAATACGGGCCATGCACAGCGCGAGTGCAGGGTGTGGTCTTTTTGTTATATTCTATGGATTCCTGCTTCCGCAGGAATGACGAACGATTTGAGATGATCTTGATTCACCGGTTACTATATGCTTCACGGAAGGAGCTCAGCAGTTACAAAGCAACGCATCCTCTTCCGGATACAAAGGGATTTACGGCACAGGTCTCCATCAAATTATGCTATGATATCCATACCATGCAGGACCAGGAAATCACCATACTCCGCGAGCTGATCATCATCCTCGCGGTCTCGCTCCCCATCACCTATCTCTTCCACCGCGCCAAGTTGCCCGCACTCGTGGGATTCCTGATCACGGGCGTCCTGATCGGACCCTATGGCTCGGCCATCATCACCGAGACCCGCATGGTCGAGCGTCTCGCTGACATCGGCGTGGTGCTCCTGCTCTTCACCGTGGGGCTGGAGTTCTCGATCGAGGACATCATGCGGTCGGGCCGGCAGCTCCTGATTGGCGGCGGCACCCAGGTTCTCCTGACCATCGGCGCTGTCGCGGCCATTGCCATGGGCTTCGGCTATCCCCCCGCCCAGGCCCTGTTCTTCGGGTTCCTCGCCTCGCTCAGCAGCACAGCCATCGTGCTCAAGATGTACTCCGACCGCGCAGAGCTCGACTCGGCCCACGGCAGGCTCGCCACGGGCATCCTGCTGTTCCAGGACATCGCGGTAGTACCCATGATGCTCCTCCTTCCGGTCCTGGGCGAGGCAGGAGCCGGCGGCTCGGTCACAACCCTGTCCGTGCTCGTCTCCCTGGGCAAGGCAGTGCTCGGCCTCGTCGGCGTCTACGTCGCCGCCCGCCAGGTGGTCCCCTTCCTGCTCCACCAGGTGATCAGGCTCAGGAACCGCGAGATGTTCTTCCTGCTCATCGTGCTGCTCTGCCTCGGCACGGCATGGATCACGTACCGGCTCCATTTATCACTGGCCTTGGGCGCATTCCTCGCCGGGCTCATCATCTCCGAGTCCGAGTACAGCCACCACATCGTGTCTGAGATCATGCCCTTCCGCGATTACTTCGCCAGCATCTTCTTCATCTCCATCGGGATGCTGCTTCACACCAGCTTCTTCGGCAGTCACTGGCCGGTCCTGCTCCTGATGACGCTGGGCCTGGTGCTGCTCAAGACGATCCTCGTCTTCGCCACGGCAAAGGCCCTGCGCTACCCCATCCGGTCCGCCCTCCTTGCCGGGCTGGGACTTGCCCAGATCGGCGAGTTCGCGTTCCTCCTCGCCCAGCAGGGTCACCTCCACGGACTGATCGGGACGGAAAGCTTCCAGGTGTTCATCAATGCCTCGATCCTGAGCATGCTCGCCACTCCCTTCGTGATCCAGGCCGGGCCCTGGCTCACTTCGCGGCTCGCGGAAGCGCCCGGCGAGCGCAGGGAAAAGGCGGAATACTGCTCCCTCAAAGGCCATACGGTCATCGCGGGCTACGGCCTGAACGGCCAGAACCTGGCCAGAACGCTGAAGGCCACTCACCTCCCCTATGTGGTGCTCGAGGTGAACGCGGACACGATCCGGAAGGCGAGGGCAGAGGGCGAGCCCATCATCTACGGAGACATCACCCGGAGGGACGTGCTGCAGCGGGCGGGCGTGGACTGCGCCAAGATCATCGTGTTCGCGATCTCGGACAACCGGGCCACCCAGATCGCCGTCAGGACCGCCCGGGAGCTGAACCCCGCGATCTTCATCCTCATCCGTACGCGCTACGCCGCCGACGTGGAAGAGCTCTACAAGCTCGGCGCCGACCAGGTGATCCCCGAGGAGTTCGAGACCTCCATCGAGATCTTCTCGCGCGTGCTGCACGAGTACCACGTCCCGGGCAACATCATCGCGAACCAGATCCAGCTCGTGCGGTTCGGGGGGTACAAGATGCTGCGCGGCCAGTCGCTGGACCAGGAGAACCTCGGCCGCATCGCCGCCCTCTTCGCCGGCGCAACCGTGGACAACATCCAGCTCGACCCCGCGGCGCCCTCCGTCGGACGGTCGCTCAAGGACCTCGACCTCAGGAAGAACACCGGCGCAACGGTCATCGCCATCGCGCGAAGCGGGGAGGCAATCACAAACCCAGGCCCGGACTTCACGCTCCAGGCCGACGACATAGTTGTGCTCATGGGCGCGCACAAGGATCTGGACGGGGCGGCCAAGCTGCTGACGAGGGGAAAAGCGTGAGATGAAAAATGAGTTGCGAACGGGCAGGGCCTCACGTATAATCAGGTTCAGCAAGCGGCTTCTTCATCCGCGTTCCCATTGTCATTCTTCGATCTTCATTCTTCACGTTCACTCTAAAGGGAGAGGTTACGGAGCTGGTGCCCGTCCCGGCCTTCAAAGCCGTTGTCACCGTGCGTGAGTACGGTGAGGTGAGTTCGATTCTCATGCTCTCCCGCCAATCTTTATTTGCTTTTCAGTAACATCCACGCTTTTTTCGTAAAATAAAAAGGGCAGTACTCGGGCAGTAACCGGGATACTAGGAGAGGCTCTTGACAACTTGCTTAAACAGCATATAATGCCAGCAGCTCACCTCAATACTGACGAATCGCCCTTATATACGAAGCTCGGCAAAGACTTCGCTTCTCACGAGACTGTCAACCACTCTGCCGAAGAGTATGTGCGTCACAACAAGAAAACCGGGAGAACGGCTACCACGAATACCGTTGAAGGTT